>NZ_JBEPLO010000022.1:0-43380 GCF_040545225.1 Streptococcus rupicaprae
TATGTCCTGTTCTTGTGTTTTCGTCGACTACAAGTATAACATAGAGGTGTTTTTTTCATGCACTTTAAGTGGCTAACTTCATTTTAGAACTTTCAATTCTATCAAATATAGTCATTTCTCTTAAAAATATTCATTCACAGCCTGATAACATAAATTTCTTTATCTAATGCCTTTCGTGCTTCTAAAATCAGTTCTTCGACTGTCCACTGGACGCGCCACGCTTATCGGCTTCTCTCAAGAAAGTTACTCATTTTCCAGAGACTAACTGAACTATCTTTCTGTCTCTTTCGTAATTTTTCTAGACCATTTTTCTATGGCGAATTGGTTCTTCGATTGATTGATGACAAAATCTGCCTCCTGAAGGAGCGGCTCCAGATAGGTTTCATATTGCTGACGGCGGGCTTGGTGGGTATTGGTCACAAAAGCCACCACTCGACCACGGTGAGCCACATCTCGCTCCAGGCGTCTAGCCAACTCTGTCTCTGAATCGGTGTAACAGGCAATGGACAGGTCAAAAAGCGATTTGTCCAGAAAGGCCGCTGACATCCCTTCGACAATCAAAAGCGGTTTTGTCCCAGGCAAGACCTTTTGAGGTGCCCAAGGCAAGCAGTCAATGGTCAGCACATCCATCCCTTTTTGCAGGGCTTGGATATCTCTTTTCAGACTAGCCAATTCATGTGTGACTGGCAGAGAAGCAGTCACTTTCTGGTCAGGAAAAAGGGCGGGCCTCACTTGCTGGCGGAGCTGGCCATCAATGATGTAGGCATCCGTCTCAATCAGGTTGACCAGTTTAGGGTCAAGCATGGCAAGCAAGTCCTGCGCTAGCCTGCTCTTGCCAGAAGCCCCATGTCCAAAGATTCGGATGGTATGAGATTGACCGTCGGTTAAGTAGCTGGTCAGTTGGTTTAAAAATCGGTCTTTCATAAGTCCTCCGTTCTGAGTTGGTAGCGAGCTGCCTGCAAGCTTTTCTCCAGATGGTCAATCTCTTCCAAGGCGACCAACTGGCCACCTAACTGTTCAATCAATCCTCGACTAGCTATGTTAGCCTGATCAGTTACTAGAAGAACAGAAGCCATCCCTTTTTCACGGTAACGGTCTTTAGCGAAGGTTAGAAACCTCCTTCCCAGCCCCTGTCTACGGTAGGCTGGCGCAACAATGTAACCGACATGGCCTAGCTTCTGACAATCTGGGTGGTCTATTTCCCAAAAACAGATAAGAAACCCAACTATATGACCATCTAAAAAGGCGAAGTAGCGTGTATAAGTTGACCAGCTTTGTCCTTCTTGTTTCTGTTCAGATTGGTGATTATCAGTGACGAATTTTGGGAAATCCTCCACATGCCACCACTCAACATAGGGATTAACCTTCTTATCTTCTAACATAGCCTTTTCAAATGCCCTGTAGGCCACTTCATCCGCTAAGGTCAGTTTTCGAAAAACAATCATGGCATCGCCTCCTTTTTTTCATTATATCATACAACAAAAACGAGGTTGCCCCCGTCTTTAGAAATTCCGTCCATTCTTGCCATAACCATAACGCTCCATAAAGTCCTGACGGAACTCAAGCAGATTGTCGTCCATGATAGCCTGGCGGACTTTTTTCATGAGGTTGACCAGGAAGTAAAGGTTGTGGTAACTGGTCAGACGAATGCCGAAAGTCTCGTCAGCCTTGAGCAGGTGACGAAGATAAGCACGAGTGTAGTTCTTACAAGTGTAGCAATCACAGTTGTGGTCAAGTGGCGTAAAGTCTTCTGCGAACTGGGCGTTTTTGACCACCAAGCGACCTTCTGAGGTCATGCAGGTCCCGTTACGGGCGATACGGGTCGGTAAAACACAGTCAAACATATCGACCCCACGAATCACCGCATCAATCAGGCTGTCAGGTGCCCCAACCCCCATCAGGTAACGGGGCTTGTTGTCCGGCAGCATTGGTACGGTGAAGTCCAAAACGGCATTCATCTCCTCGTGGGTCTCGCCTACAGCCAGACCACCGATGGAGTAGCCTGGGAAGTCCATGCTGACTAGATCTTGCGCCGATTGACGACGGAGGTCTTCAAAACCAGCCCCCTGGACAATTCCAAAGAGACCTTGATCATGCGGACGACGGTGGGCCTTTAGTCCACGCTCAGCCCAACGGCTGGTCCGCTCGATGGATTTTTTGACATAGTCATAAGGCTGGTAGAACTGCGGACACTCATCAAAACTCATCATGATATCTGAGCCCAGATTGTTCTGGATGGAGATGGCCTTCTCAGGGGAGAGAAACATCTTAGAGCCATTGAGGTGGTTTTTAAAGGTCACTCCCTCTTCAGTGATGTTGCGGCTATCAGCCAGCGAATAAACCTGGAAACCGCCGCTATCAGTCAAAATGGCTTGGTCCCAGTTCATGAATTTGTGCAAGCCTCCCGCACGGGCAATCAGCTCATCACCAGGCCGCAACCAGAGGTGGTAGGTATTGGATAAGATGATGCCTGAGCCCATTTCCTTGAGCTCCTCAGGAGACTGGGTCTTGACGGTGGCCTGGGTGCCGACTGGCATAAACATAGGGGTTGGGAAGGTCCCGTGGGGGGTGATAATCTCTCCCAGACGGGCACCGGTGTGTTTCTCCGTCTTAATCAGACGGTATTTGATTGGATGATCTGTCATCGCTTCCTCCTCCTAGGAAAAACAGTCCTAGTTGATTTGATACAGACTTGATTATACCATATTTCTAGTCCATAAGGTTTTCCTAGTAGGATTTTTTTGTTATAATAAGCAATAATGAAAGAGAGGTTTTATGGAAAATTATGATATCCGAGCTGAAGCTCGACGCTTACTGGCTAGCTTAAAGGGGAAATACGCCCTATTTAGCTTACCGATTCTCATCTTCATCTTTCAGTTCATGACACGGTTTATACAAGAAATCCGAGAGCTCAACCAAACTGGACTGACTGATCAAGAGGCAGCCAGCCTCCTTGCAGGTAGTGTCTTTTTATTGACCATTAGTATTCTGGGAAGTTTTATCCAGGTCAGCGTCAGTTGGACGATGTTACAAACTTATCGTAAGCAGTCAACTGAGGTCAATTTTAAGGATTCCTTCCTTGCCTTTAAAGAAGGGCTTTTTGGCAAGACCTTTGCTGTCTTGTTTATGAAATGGCTCTTCCTCTTCTTATGGAGCATTCCGTCTTACCTTGCCTTTCTGCTCATTATAGAAATCTTAGCTCAGTTGATCGTTTTGATCTTTTTTAATGGGGTGGCTATCCCTGCTCCATTCTTTATTTTGGTAATCCTCCTTGGAATTCTCTGTTTTTTACCTCTTATTGCCAAAAACTTTAGCTACTCTATGGCACATTTTACGCTTTGGGATCAGATTGAATACGATCATTATAGCGGCGCTACTAACGCAATCACACAGAGCCGAAAGTTGATGAAGGGCTATAAAAAGAAGCTATTCTGGTTAGAATTTAGTTTTGTTGGATGGTGGATTTTAGTTGGAGTGACTTTCGGCCTAGCAGCCATCTATGTTATTCCCTACATCACAACCGCTCGAGCGATTTTTTACCAAAAACTCAAAGAAAATAGCACTCAAACTGTTACTGAAACAGATGGTGTGCCGTTTTCCAACCCATTTTAGAAGCTAACCAGCTCCCATTTCGGGGCTGGTTTTTAGCATCATCTAAGCAAAATAAAACTATCTTCACAGGAAGGCTAAACACACTGCTGACTTCGTCCTCCTTGAATCCTTATGAAAGCAAAAAAGTCCCAAAAGGAATCAAATTCCACAGGGACAGTATTATTATAGTCAATTATAGTTGAAAAACTAGAGGACTGATTAAGCTTTTTGAGAAAATACTATCATTTTTCAAAAAAATGTCACCTGCCTCATCGCCCTTATTAAGGCTTAATCCTGTGTAACATCCGTGGGAATGGAATAGATTCGCGAATGTGCTTGCTGCCAGCAACGAAGGTCACCATGCGCTCAATCCCGATACCAAAGCCACCATGTGGGACTGAACCGTATTTCCGCAAATCAAGGTAGAACTCGTACTCTGACTTGTCCATACCCAGCTCATCCATCTTGGCCACAAGCGCCTCGTAGTCATCCTCACGCATGGACCCACCGATGATTTCCCCGTAACCCTCTGGTGCCAAGAGATCCGCACAGAGCACGCGCTCTGGGTTGCCTGGCACCGGCTTCATGTAAAAGGCCTTGAAGCTGGCTGGGTAATTAACGATAAAGGTCGGTACACCAAAGTAGTTGGAAATCCACGTTTCATGCGGTGAACCGAAGTCATCACCGTGCTGCATTGGCTCGTAATCCGCATCTTCGTCGTTTTGGTGCTCTTGGAGCAGGGTCACAGCATCGTCATAAGAGACACGCTTGAATGGCTGAGCGATGTACTGCTTAAGTAAATCCACATCACGCTCCAGAGTTTCCAAAGCTTGCGGGGCACGGTCGATAACACCTTGGATCAGTGCCTTAACGTAGGCCTCTTGTAAATCCAAAGATTCCTCGTGGGTCACAAAGGAATACTCAGCGTCCATCATCCAGAACTCGGTCAAGTGACGGCGGGTTTTTGATTTTTCCGCACGGAAAACAGGGCCAAAGTCGAAGACACGTCCAAGAGCCATGGCACCCGCCTCTAAGTAGAGCTGACCAGATTGGCTCAAATAAGCTGGTTGACCGAAGTAGTCTGTCTCAAAGAGCTCAGTCGAGTCCTCAGCAGCATTGCCAGACAGGATTGGACTATCAAACTTGATAAAGCCATTTTGATCAAAGAATTCATAGGTCGCATAGATAATGGCGTTACGGACCTGCTGAATAGCCACCTGCTTACGGGAACGAAGCCAAAGATGACGGTTGTCCATAAGGAAGTCTGTCCCGTGCTCTTTTGGTGTGATCGGGTAGTCTTGGGATTCGCCAATGACTTCAATATCAGTGATATCTAGCTCATAACCAAACTTGGAACGCTCGTCTTCCTTGACAATACCCGTCACATAGACGGACGTTTCTTGGCTGAGGCGTTTAACGGTATCAAACTTAGCTGTTCCTTCTTCTTCGCCAAATGTTTCAATGAAGTTTGGCTTGAAGGCTACCGCTTGGAAAAAGGCCGTTCCATCACGGAGTTGGAGGAAGGCTAACTTTCCTTTTCCTGATTTGTTGGCCACCCAGGCACCGATGGTGACTTCTTGGCCCAGATGTTGGGGAACTTGGTTGATGGTAATGAGGTTTCTTGACATAATTTCTCTTTTCTTCTTATTTTTTGTTTTGACAGTTCTCTTAGGTGGTAGGGACGTTGAAAACTAAATCTTTGAACCTCTAGGAACGCTTTGGGTCAACTCCCTTGCCATAAAGTTTCCAAGACACTCATCAGACTGGATTTTCCATACTTACTTCTGAGCCACAGTTCCAGAAGTGCCGGCTAAACCACAGCGAAAACTGTCTTTCGGGGGTTGGTGTGCTCGCAATTTTTAGATTGTAGCTAGATAGTCCTGACTGAAGACAATTTGACAAGACTTAGCTGGTTCTTCTTAGTTTTTTCTATACTATGACTCAATGGCTCTGAAGAGGTCACCACGGCAGAAAAATTCATTGATAGCTCACTTTTCGCTCGCTGATTTTTTCCTGCAAAGTATATCAATATTGTCACAGGTAGAGTCACAGCGAGAAGTGTCGTTTTAGTGGTTCACTTCATTTAGCTTCGCTTTTCCTGCAAACTATTTCAAATCTTACCACAGATGACATCTTAACTTAATGATACGCCCCAAAAAGCTTTAAATGTTTGTGCCAGCAGATAGTACTCAACTATTTTTTTGAACTACCGCTTACTCTTCCATATAGGCTTTCAGTCGTGTCACTACTTCCTTCAAGGTATCAATATCAGTGGCGTAACTGAGGCGGATATTTTTAGAGGCTCCAAAGCCATCTCCTGTCACTACCGCTACACCCGTTTCTTCTAGGATAGCATCGGTAAAGGCTGTGACATCTGTAAAACCTTTTAATTTCATCGCTTCAGACACATCTGGGAAGAGGTAGAAAGCACCTTGAGGCTTGATAACTTTAAAGCCAGGAACTTCTGCTAACAGTGGGTAAATTGTATTGAGCCTCTCCTCAAAGGCCTGGCGCATCTCTTCTACTGAATCTTGATCCCCTGTCAGAGCCTCTATTGCAGCGTATTGGGCTGCAGTTGTTAAGTTGGATGTCGTCTGACTGATGATTTTAGCCATAGCAGAGATAATCTCAGCATCACCCGTTGCCCAACCGACCCGCCAACCTGTCATCGCATAGGTCTTAGACACACCATTGACCACGATGGTCTGCTGACGAATGGCGTCTGACAAGCTAGAAATCGGAATAAATTGATTGCCATTATAAACTAAACGACCATAGATATCGTCAGCAAGGATTACAATATTGTGCTCTACGGCCCAATTTCCAATGGCCTCTAGCTCTTCTTTCTCATAGATCATCCCAGTCGGGTTGGAGGGAGAATTGAGCAAAATCACTTTAGTCTCAGGAGTCCTCGCAGCCTCTAACTGCTCCACGGTCGCCTTAAACTGATTAGCCTCTGTCGTCTCAACGAAGACAGGCTTACCTTCTGCTAACTTGACTTGGTCCGCATAAGACACCCAATAAGGTGTTGGGATAATGACTTCATCACCAGGATTTAAAACAGACATGAAGAAGGCATAGAGCAAAAACTTAGCACCTGTCCCCGCAACAATCTCATTAGCAGGCACAGGGTAGCCATAATAAGTCTCCATATAGCTACTAATAGCTTCTTTCAAAGCAGGCATACCGCTAGCAACCGTGTAAAAACTGGCCGCTCCATTTTGAATGGATTCAATCGCCTTCTCCTGAATATGCTTAGGCGTTACAAAATCTGGCTCCCCCAAGCTGAGACTGAGAATATCGCGCCCCTGAGCGGCTAAAGCCTTAGCCTTTGCTGCTGCTTTTAAGGTCACGCTTTCCTCCATATTTAACACACGTTGTGATAGTTTCATAAGCCCTCCTCAGAGACCAAGTCCCCTTCTTCAAACCCAATATAGTAATAGCCCCCATCCGCATAAACTTCCCAAACAGGAACTTGATTGAAGAGCCCAAAAGTTGTTTTTTGAATCGATTGCGCACCAGAATTCCTTGCTATCTCCTCTGCCTCAGAGGCCTTGATCCCTTCTGTGGCTTGATAAACTAGAATATCTCTTCCATCCTGTGGGACAAGAACCAACAAGGACTCCCCTGTCTGCCCCTTAGCCTCCAAGCTATAGTAGCTCTCTTGATGATGAAAAATGGCAAAGTGATTAATCTCTGAAAGGTCCATGTGCTGCTTGACAAGCGCCTCAACCTCTCTCCTTGCAGATCGATAGGGATAAAGCGCGTGGTAGAAAATCGTAAGCCCTGAGATTACCAGAACCACAAGCACTATTGTCAATCCCAAAATAACTTGTTTCCCAGTCGATAATCGTCTTTTCACAGAAGCCTCTTTCTGATATAATCTGTTGCTTATTATACACTAAAATTCAAAAACTTGCCAGCTTTGAAGTAAAAATATTACCTCCTAAAGCCCTTTATTGTCGCTTAATTGAAGATTCAGGTAGTAAACTTGCTTATTTCCTTCTGCTCTGTTAAAATTGACCTATGAAAAGTATAGATATTCAAGAAATTATTGACCATAATCGCTCTGCCTTAAATTGCCTGATTGCACTCAGACGGACCATGCACACCATCAATCAGCTGGAATTCCCCCTCATTCGAGAAAACAAGCTGACACTGGCCCAGTTTGGTGTCTTAGAAATCTTGTATAACAAAGGCGAGATGCGTATCCAAGACCTGATTGACAAGATGCTAACCACTTCTGGCAATATGACTGTCGTCATCAAAAATTTAGAACGAGACGGCTTGATCATTCGCCAGTGCGATCCCCAAGACAAACGGTCTTACCTGATTGATTTAACCGACGCAGGGAGGCAATTTATCGAGGGAATCCTGCCAGAACACTACCAAAATCTCGGTCAGATTTTCACCGTCTTGGAAGACTCTGAAAAAGAGCAACTGGTTGCCCTTCTGAAAAAATTTAAAGTTCTGAGCTAAATTATTGCTAATTAGTGACAAAAAGATTATACTAGATTTATTCCATGAGCTAAAGCTCATTATTTAAAAGGAGAAATCTTATGTCTAACATCTTATTTATCGTCGGTTCCCTTCGTCAAGGTTCCTTCAACCACCAGTTGGCCCAACTTGCTGAGAAGGCCCTTGAAGGTAAGGCAAATGTGAGCTACTTGGAGTATGCTGATGTGCCTGTCTTTAACCAAGATTTGGAATTGCCTGTCCTAGCTTCTGTTGACAAGGCTCGTCAAGCCGTGCAAGACGCAGATGCTATCTGGATTTTCTCACCAGTTTACAACTTCTCAATCCCTGGACCAGTTAAAAACTTGCTCGATTGGTTGAGCCGTGCCATCGATTTGACCGATCCTACAGGCCCTTCTGCCCTCAATGGCAAAGCTGTAACTGTTTCTTCTGTTGCTAACGGCGGCCATGATCAGGTCTTTGATATCTACCGTAACCTCTTGCCATTTATCCGCACCACTGCTGTAGAACCATTCACAGGTACCCGTGTTAACGACACTGCTTGGGCAGATGGCCAATTGGTCCTAGATGCTGACAAATTGGCAGAACTTCAAGCTCAAGCAGATGCCCTGCTTGCTGCTATTAACTAGGTAATCATTTTATAAAATATCCCCTACAGAACGGCAAGGTCTGTGGGGGGTTATTTTATGCATAAACTATTTTAAGCTTCAAGATTCATTGATGTCTGGAAGCAGCGCTGGTCCGTAGAACCCCTTAAAGGAGAAAGCGACTGCCTCGCTCTCCAATTACCAAGGTATTCATCACTGGACCACACCAATTGAGCTATTAAGTCAAGCCAAATCCCAGTCACTCATCCTTGTACTCAGCCATGATAAAGGGATCTTCCAAAGCACGAATCAGTTTAAAGCTGAACTCAGAAACTACAGAGTCCTGGTAACTGTAGTTTACTTCTTCTACTTTTACCTTATAGACAGCAGTTGCTTCTTGCCCACTTGGAACCGGGAAATCGTAACGCGCCTTAAACCCTTTAACACCTGATCGAAACTGCAACCCCTCAATTTCATAGCTACTGCCACCATGGCTAGCATAGCTCAATGTTTGTTCGGCTGTTCCACGGCGATTATCATAATGAGCTAGAGGCTGTGAGGTCAAGAAAGTTTCTTGACGCGATAACTCCTGAGCTTTCTCTTGTAAATCTGATAGCTTGATACCAGAGAAAGGATTTAACATGCGATCTCTTGTTTCTTGACTGTTAAAGACATAGAGGACATTGCTGTCACGGTCATAAATACCAGTCTCATGGTAGCTGACATAAGGAGCAGTAAACATCAAACTCACAGCTAGCAAAACAAGTAAAAGAAGCCCAAATCCACTAATCAATAATTGACTTTTTTTCATCTGATGCTCTCCTTCTTCAAATCTTCTTGCTAAATTTAGTATAGCACACTTTGTATCCGTTTTCAACGAAATGTATAAAACTCTCTTAGCCTCATGATGAGAAAACGAAAATAAGGTCTGCTGTTTTCATGCCCATATGTGTCATCTTGTGAACTAGCCTTTTAAGGGACTTTATGGTAAACTGGAACTATTGACAAAGAGATTTTAGATAAGGAGTTTATCATGACTTACCCAAATTTATTGGAGCGTTTTTTGACCTATGTTAAGGTCAATACACGTTCTGACGAGACCTCGACTACTACCCCATCGACCCAATCACAGGTTGACTTTGCCAAGAATGTCTTATTACCTGAAATGGAGCGTATTGGGCTTGAAAACGTCCATTACCTCTCCAATGGCTTCTGTGTGGGGACCCTGCCTGCCAACGATCCTGGTTTAACGCGCAAAATCGGTTTTATCGCTCATATGGACACGGCTGACTTCAATGCGGAAAATGTCAATCCTCAAGTCATCACCGACTACGACGGCTCTGCTATTGCCCTAGGAAGTTCTGGCTATGAGCTTAACACCAAGGATTTTCCTCAACTTAAGAATTATATGGAACAAACCTTGATTACAACCGACGGGACAACCCTTCTAGGAGCCGATGACAAGTCTGGCATCGCTGAAATCATGACTGCCGTGGAATTTCTGGTTGCCAACCCTGACATCAAGCACTGTGAAATCCGTGTTGGATTTGGCCCAGATGAGGAAATCGGAATCGGTGCAGACAAGTTCGATGTGGCGGATTTTGATGTTGACTTTGCCTATACGGTTGATGGTGGTCCCTTGGGGGAATTGCAGTACGATACCTTCAGCGCTGCTGCTGCCCAACTTGAATTTATTGGGCGAAATGTCCACCCTGGTACCGCGAAAGGTAGCATGGTCAATGCCCTTCAGCTCGCCATGGATTTCCACCAGCAGTTGCCTGAAAAAGACCGGCCTGAATTGACCGAAGGTTACGAGGGCTTCTACCATCTGATGAAATTAGAAGGTACGGTTGATCAGGCATTTGCCAACTACATTATCCGAGATTTCGAGGATGAGGATTTCCAGGCCCGTAAGGCTTACATGCAGTCTATCGCAGATAAGATGAACGCCAGTCTGGACACAGACCGTATCATCCTTAAGATGCACGACCAGTACTATAACATGAAGAAAATCATCGAAAAAGACATGACCCCAATCACCATCGCTAAAACGGTCATGGAAAACCTAGGCATCACTCCTCTGATTGAGCCCGTTCGGGGCGGCACAGATGGCTCTAAGATTTCCTTTATGGGGATTCCTACTCCCAATCTCTTCGCTGGTGGCGAAAACATGCACGGACGTTTTGAGTTTGTCAGCCTAGAAACTATGGAAAAAGCGGTTGATGTCATCATCGGCATTGTCAGTCACAAAGACTAAGCCAAAAGTTCAGAGAAATCCAAACATGCCTATCAAAGCCTTAGAAGCATGCGCTCAAAAGCCTTGCCTCTAGGGCTTTTTTGATTATCTTCTAATCCATAAATTGTACTACAAATCACAACCCTACCGACTAGCCCCATTAGACTACCTCATTTATCCATAGCAAAAAAACACGGTTAGAAGTCTGTTAACCAGAAATCTTTCCGTGTTTTTTTATGATAATGTTCCTTGCTTATGAGTTTCAAGCCTTGCAGCAAGCAACTGACCGTATTCTCACGTTATTCTGTTCGCCGTTCAAGGCTTATTTTTCAAGAAGATCTTCGACCTTATGGTCGTCAAAGGCTTCTTCTTTTGGCAGGATAAGGTTGAGCAAAATCCCTGCAATGGCTGAGAGTGCTGTTCCTGATAGGGTCACTGCACTTATTTCCAATACAGCACCACCCAGACCAAGCACCAGCATTGAACTAGCGATAATTAGATTGCGTACTTGACGGAAATCAACTCGTTTTTCAATCATAACCTTGAGACCATTGCTAGCAATTACACCGTAGAGCAAAATGGCCATACCGCCCAACACAGCTGTTGGAATCGTTGAAATCAGGGCTGTAAATTTCCCTAAGAAGCTTAGTCCGATAGCAATCACAGCTGCATTTCGAATGATAGAAACCGAAGCAATCCGCGTCATCCCGATGACACCAGTGTTTTCTCCATAAGTCGTATTAGCAGGACCTCCGATAAAAGCAGAGACTGCTGTCGCAACACCATCCCCAATCAAGGTCCGATGCAATCCTGGTGTTTTCAAGAACGGACGGCCACAGATTTCGCTCAAGACCGTATGGTCACCGATATGCTCTGCAATGGTCACAACTGCTACTGGCAAAATGGCCCAGGTCTCAGGACCGAAGTAAAGGTCATAAGTTTTGAAGAGACCACCCGTTTCAAATGGCAGGTAGAAGCCTGGTAATTCCAGCCATTTAGCATCAAGAACAGGCTGAAAATCAACTAAACCGAAGAAGATAGCAACAATGTAACCGCCGATAATCCCAAATAAGAAGGGAATAATTTTCAGGAAACCTTTGGCCTTGGTATTGATAAAAGCTGTAATTAGGAAAGTGACGATAGCAACTGCGATATTTTTGATATCACCATCTGCAACAAAGCCAGCATTGGTTACAGCAGATCCTGCAAGACCTAAACCGATGACCATAATCATCGGACCGATAACAATCGGTGGCAAGAGACGATCAATCCAGGCGGTTCCTAAAACCTTGACTAAAGCCGCTACAAGGACATAAATCAATCCGACGAGTACCACCCCAGTCTGGGCTGCCTTGATATCACCGCCCATCTGCTCAATAGCAAAGGCCATGGCAGAGATGTAGGCAAAGGATGATCCAAGGTAAACAGGTACCTTAAACTGTGTCGCCCCCATATAAATCAAGGTCCCGATCCCTGAAGCAAAAAGGGCAACCGATACGGGCATTCCCAAAATCAAGGGCACTAAGATAGTGGCACCGAACATGGCAAAAACGTGTTGCACACTGAGCAACAATCCTTTTGCGAGCGGTGGATTTTGATCCACATCCAACAATAAATTCACGCGTGAAGCACTCGACTCCATAATTCCTCTTTTCCGGGCAGACAAAAGGCCCTTATTATTCGCAATAGGGCCTAGTAGTTTTCCGGTTCTACGTGCCTTTGCAACCTCTCTGGATCGCATTAAAAGCCCTTCGCTAAAAATAGTTTACCACATTTTTTCAGAAAATGCTAGTTATCCTGACCATTTTTTCATTTAACCATTCAAAGCTAGTCTGTTGTTTCTAATTCTTCAAACAATGGAGCTAATTTTTCGTTAGATTCAGAAGTTGAAACTTGAGCTAAAGCGCCCACCATCTCATCAGTGAGTTGAATCGAACCATCCTTAGCAACATCCAACGCCAGATAAAGATCACTCAAACTCCCCCAGGTCATTCCCGAAAGACGGGCTGCACCTTCTTCACCCCCAACTGCTTTGGTATAGTAAAGAAATTTCGCTATTAGCCATTCTTCCGTAGTCCGATCCTCTTCCATTAAAAGATCTTCCAGTGGTTCAAAAAAATCTTGATAATCGTCACGATAAGTCGCAAAAACAATATACTGGAAGGTATCCACAGTAGGGACAGACAAGTGCAGATAGACTTTTTGAGCCTTCCGATCATAATTGGCGAAGTTAATCTCATAAGCCGCTGATTGCTGCAGAGTATTGACTGTCACTTTTAGAGCTTTCGGTCCCCACTCGTTTGCCTTATATTCCTTATTTTGAAAAGACAGCTTTGCATCTTCTTTAAGTCCAAAAGATTCCATCAGATAGGTGTATTGATTTTGATAGATCTCATCTTCTGACTTAACACCGTAAGCTTTCCGAGTCGCCTGCATGCTATTATTATTAATATAGAATTCGTCTACAATATCAAGCGCATTTAAGATTTCCTTTCGGTCCTCATTGTCTTCCCTAAAGGATTGCAGAGCATCATAGGCAGCCTTGCGCTCATCATCAGGCATAGTAACTTCTTCTTCCGAATATTCTCCGTCAACTAGACTCTGCTGATGAAACTTTTGGACATAAGCCTCGACATTTTCTTGAACAGGAACCTCTGGCACATTAGATTCCTTGACTTTAGTTTGGGAACAAGAAGTCAAAACTAAAACTGAGAGGGTAAGGAGAACACTCTTTTTCATACTAATTCCTTCCTTTTATAGCAAGTATAGCCAAGAGATAAAAAGACTATTTCTTTGCTTGATTGTAAAATGCTTCCAAGGCCTCCTGCCAAGATGGAATTACAAAACCTGTGGCTTTGGCCTTGGCCAGGCTCATAGTGGAGTTAAGCGGACGCTTGGCCTTGGCTGGGAATTGGTCTGAAGATACAGGATTGACCGTGACATTCTTGTCTTTTAAGATTTCCTTGGCAAACTCATACCAGGAAATCCCTTTTTCAGAGTCATTGGACAAGTGATAGTAGCCAAACTCTTGCTTGGTTTCGACCAAGTGCACCATAAATTCAGCTAGAGTGCGGGTCCAGGTTGGACGTCCAAATTGATCGTTGACAACGCCCAGAGTATCACGGGTTTCCGCTAGGTTTTGCATAGTAAACACAAAGTTTTTCCCATAGTTTCCAAAAACCCACGCTGTCCGGACTGTATAATACTTATCCGCATATTTTTCTACCGCTTCTTCACCCAAACGCTTGGTGCGGCCATATTCTGTTTGTGGGTTGGCTGGTTCATCGACTTCCAACTCCAAGCCCACTGGCTTTTGCCCCTCAAAAACGTAGTCTGTCGAGATATAAACCAAGGTTGCACCGTATTTGGCTGCTGCCTTAGCAACATTCTCCGTTCCTGTCACATTGATGGCGTAGTTGAGTTCCTTGCCTTCATCTTCTGCCGCATCTACCGCTGTGTAGGCTGCACAATGGTACACAACCGTTGGCTTCACTTCTGCAAAAAATGCTTCTACCTTACCCGCATCTGTAATGTCCATCTCTGCCACATCTGCCGCAACATATTCTACCCCACGCTCATCCAAAAGATAGCGTAGCTCTGTTCCGAGTTGCCCGTTGGCACCTGTAATTAAAATCATAAGGACTCCTTTGTTCGTTCATTAACCCCATTATACCAAAAAAACAGCCTGATGGCTGTTTTCAATCTTATTTAATCACTTCTTGCGTTTGAGCGTACTTGGCTTCAACCGCTTCTTTTTCTGCTTTCCACCAGTCTTGGTTATCCGTGTACCATTTGATGGTCTCTTCGATACCGGCTTCAAAGTTGGTAAATTCTGGCGTCCAACCCAGCTCATCACGGAGCTTACTGGCGTCAATGGCGTAGCGAAGGTCGTGACCAGCACGGTCCGTCACATGGTCGTAGGCATCTTTAGGCTGCCCCATCTTCTCAAGAATCAGCTCCAGAACTTCCTTGTTGTTCTTCTCACCATCAGCACCAATCAGGTAGGTTTCCCCCATACGGCCTTTGGTCAAGATAGCCCAGACGCCTGTTGAATGATCATTAGTGTGGATCCAGTCACGGACATTCTTGCCTTCCCCGTAGAGTTTTGGCTTGATACCTGCCAAGATATTGGTAATCTGGCGTGGGATGAACTTCTCGATGTGCTGGTAAGGACCGTAGTTATTTGAACAGTTGGAAATGGTCGCCTTCACACCGAAAGAGCGTACCCAGGCCTTCACAATCAAATCAGAGGCTGCCTTGGTTGACGAATAAGGCGATGATGGGTTGTAGTTGGTATCAGCTGTGAATTTCTCGCCTGGCCCCTCACCGTGTCCTGGCAAATCTTCGCGCAATGGCAGATCACCATACACTTCATCCGTTGACACATGGTGGAAACGGATGTCGTACTTACGGGCTGCTTCTAAGAGCGTATAGGTTCCGATAAAGTTGGTGTGGATAAAGGGTGATGGATCGTTGAGCGAGTTGTCGTTGTGGCTTTCCGCCGCATAGTGGACGATAGCGTCCGCTTGGGAAGCCAACTTATCCACTAACTCAGCGTCAGCGATATCGCCAACTACCAACTCCACACGGTCGCCGAGAATGGCTTCCAAGTTGGCACGGTTACCCGCGTAGGTCAGCTTGTCAAGAACGGTCACACGGACCTCTGGATGATTGTTGTAAACGTAGTGCACAAAGTTTGAGCCGATGAAACCAGCTCCACCTGTGACGATGATGTGTTTAAATGTTGACATGTTTTCTCCGATTTTTTTATTTTTGATCGTTTTCTAAAGTCGTGTGGACCGAAGCGACTTCCTACGGAATTCCATTCCTAAAAGTTGAGCCTAAAGTCTCAACTTTTCCGAGACCGCCAATGTACCGTTAGCGGTCTTTTCACCACTGCGGAAACTATCTTTCTAGGCTTGCTTTGCTCGCCTTATTCTCCTCTTAAGATTTTCTCCAGTCCTATGGAAATAACATCATACAAGACTTCAGCATCTGTCTTATAATTATTTTTTTCTTTAGCAGCATCAAACGCGAACTTGATAGGACCATCTAATATAATGGTTAGCCCTGTGACATATTCTCCTGAATCGCCCTTTTCAAAACTATCTGTTAAAATGGTTAAGTTATCAGTACTCATTACAAATCCTCCGCCCGCAAAGGCTTAATATCCTTGAGTAGCGGGTGGTTTTTATCAGCTTCTGACACTTCGGCTTCTGCGAGGTTCTCCCACTCAATGCCGAGACTTGGATCTGCGTAATTGACAAAGGCATACTTAGGCTTGAGCTCTAAGGCCCAGTAGTCGTTGACCAGATAGCTGTAAGACACAGTGTCTGATAGGACTTGGAAGCCATTGGCCACACCGCGGGGAACAAAGATACCTTTGCTGGCGTCAATCACGGTCTGGTAGGTGTTGCCGAAAGTCTCACCTTCCCGCAAGTCAACCCAAGTTCCCAAAACTTTACCGCCATCAGCTACAGAAATATACTTATCCCACGGCTCAGCGTGAAGGCCACGCAAGACATGCTTACGGGAAAAGCTGACATTGTTCTGCAACTTACCTTCAGCAAAGAAGCTCTCTGGAAAGCCCAGTGGCACCATTTTTTCTTTTTGGAAGTTTTCCTTGAACCAGCCTCTGTTATCGCCGCGAACAGGAATGTCAAATTCCAAGAGCCCTGGAATGGCATCGATCTTGCGGCAGGCTAACTCTTTGTCAAAAAATTGTTCAGTCATTAGGCTTCTCCAATCAAACGGAGCAAGTATTGTCCGTATTCATTTTTCTTCAGTGGCTGTGCCAATTCAAGGACCTGCTCTTTAGTGATGTAGCCCATACGGTAGGCAATTTCTTCAAGATTTGCTACTTGCACGTTTTGCAGACGTTGTACGGTTTCGATATACTGGCTTGCTTCCAACAATGATTCATGTGTACCAGTATCTAACCAAGCAAAACCACGCCCCATGAGTTCAACAGACAAATCTCCACGATCCAAGTAAGCCTTGTTGACATCGGTAATTTCCAGCTCACCACGAGGGCTTGGCTTGATGTTTTTAGCAATCTCGACCACATCATTGTCATAGAAATAAAGACCAGTGACTGCAAAGTTTGACTTAGGCACCTCTGGTTTTTCCTCGATGGAAATGGCGTTCATATTCTCATCAAACTCAACCACACCAAAGCGTTCTGGATCTTTTACTTGGTAACCAAAGACAGTTGCACCTTTTTCCTTAGAGGCAGCACGCTGGAGCATCTTGGTCAGGCCGTTGCCGTGGTAGATGTTGTCTCCCAAAATCAAGCAGACACTGTCATCGCCAATGAAATCCGCTCCAATGATAAAAGCTTGTGCGAGACCATCTGGACTTGGTTGTACTGCGTAAGACAGGGAAATTCCCAGCTCAGACCCATCTCCCAACATATCCTCAAAACGAGGTAAATCTTGCGGTGTGGAGATGATCAAGATTTCCTTGATTCCCGCCAACATAAGGGTTGACAAGGGATAGTAAATCATGGGCTTGTCGTAGATTGGCATAAGCTGCTTGGAAGCCGCCCGTGTCAGTGGGTAAAGGCGAGTCCCGGACCCACCTGCTAGAATAATACCTTTCATCGGTAAACTCCTTGTTTGTGTATTCCCCTTATTATAGCATAGCCTGGGGATTTTGTCAGTTTGCGTCTCGCACCACCATCGGCTCGATCGGATGATCTGCTGGATTGAGCTGGCCAGTCGTTCCCATGACCAGATGCACCAACTCACGTCCGATAAGTGGCCCCGTTGTCAAGCCGGACGATCCGAGGCCACTGGCTGCATAAATCCCTGCCATCTCAGGCACTTGACCAAAGAAGGGGGCAAAGTTTGGCGTGTAGGCACGAATCCCCACACGGTACGCCTTTCGGTCTGCGTCAGTTATTTTTCTAAAAAATGGCAGAGCTTTGGCTTCAAGTCCAGCCAAGATTTCCTCATCCAAGGTCAAGTCATATCCCATCTTATCCTCATGGGAGGCGCCAACAGATAAGTTCCCATCACGAAACGGAATAATATCACCTTCCCCATGTGGCATGATGACAGGGTAAGGTCCTGTGTCGAAGTTATCAAACTGATAATCAATAATCTGTCCTTTTTGCGGGCGAACAGCAACCTTATAGCCATGCTCTTCTAAAACAAATGGCAACCAGGCTCCGCAAGCCAGAATGATCTGATCAAAAATCTGTCCTTCAATGATGTAACGGCCATCAGTCCCCCGCTCAAAACCGACCTTTTTCGGTACTACCGTCACTTCGCTGGCCGCCAAGAGAGTGTCAACCAAGCCAGCACCGTTTAATCTAGCCGCACCAGAGGCCCAGAGATAGTTATCAAAGCCAGAAATCCCTTCAAAACGGTCATCTAGCTCCTTTTGACTCATCAACTTGACCTCACCCATGAGGGGAGATTCTTCCCGTCTGGTCAGGGCTAGCTCAAGCGTCTCTTCCAGAAAGTCCTGACGGGATTTGATCACGACAGCCCCCACCTGCTCATAAAAGGAGGTATCGTGACCATCTGCCTGTAAATCCGCTACTAGGGTCTGGTAAAAATCAGCCCCTAAGCGGGCCATCTTGTACCAATTCTTGTTGCGCTTGCGGGCAAACCAGGGACAGATAATGCCTGCTGCCGCCTTGGTCGCCTGACCAACCCCCTCATCAAAAATGGTCACTTCAACATCTGCTTCCTTAGACAGGTAGTAAGCGGCTGTCGCCCCCACAATCCCTGCTCCGATAATCGCTACTTTCATCATATCTCCCTTTCACTTGTTTGAATTTAGAACACTTATAATATAGGTACTTAGTACTTTGATGACATTTATAAATTTAGAACGAGAATGGGACTCAATCGGTCATTCATCAGAATTCGATTTCCTCACTCTTGTATTTTTAGGTTCGAGCTAAAGCAGTTACTTCCCAGACCTTCTTTGGCGCTGATGTCGTCAGCACTATTTCCAACTTGCAAAAGTTCTCCGAACCTTTGGCACTCCTATCCATACGACTTCAACAGGCAGTGCAACAACTGTTGAAGCTTGGAAATAGGGAAACCAAAGCTTCCTTCGTTTGTTAGGGCTATTCAGCTGATAACATCAGAGTATAACATTCAAATCCTTAACCATCCAGACATCCATGAGGTAGTGGCCTGTTTCTTGGGTCAATGGCTGAGCTAAGTGCCTGTACCCCATCTTCTCATAGAGTTTGAGGGCAGCAACCAGCTTGGTCGAGCTTTCTAAGTATATCTGCTGATAGCCAAAACTTCTTGCTCGCTCTTCAATCTCTCTTATGAGCTGGCTGGCGTAACCTTTTCGTCTTGCAGCTGGAGCCACATAGAGCTTTTGCAGTTCACAAACTGTATCTGAAATAGGACCAAAGCCACCGCAAGCAACGACCTGATCATCTTCTTGGATAATCAGGTACTGACTACGTGGCAGGTTGTCATAGTAGCCCGCCAAATCATCCAACTGCGGGTCAAAGTAGGCCGTTCCAGGAAAGGCTAACCCTTCGTCTTCTAGGCATTGGCGGATGAGGGTAGCGATAACGGCGTTGTCCGAGGGGGTGATGGGGGAAATCTTTTTCGCTTCTCCTTTACTAGGGCTGCTTGATGGTACTGCTTCATTAAATCAATCACGTCCTAAATCTGGTCATCTGAATGGTCAGTGGTGGATAGGACAATATCTAGGTCACCATTTCGATATCTTTTTTGATAAGTTTAGAGAAGCAACAAATCCATCGACCAGAAAAGCGAGTGTCTTTCCAAATAATGTCAGGATCAACAAAATCAAATGAGATAAAATGTGTTGTAATTGTCCTATATTTGACACGGCGTTCTATCTTAGTATGAAAAATACGCTCAACTTCTGTCCATTTAACATCGAATGACTTCCTTCCAAGCCCATAGCCATAATAAGACAGACCTTCTTCTGTTAATTTAAGAAAGATAGAACTTCCATAAACGAATTGCCTAAGAAACACAAAACTAGAAAACATAATCGCCAAACTCACCAAGACCAAAATAGTGGCTGCAACCCAGTCTTGCCAACTATCCAGCTCAGCTAGATAAATAAAGTTAAAAACTAACAGAAATAATGAAAATAAGGCCAGAATCAAGGACCAACGACGGAGTTTCTTCTTAATCCCGTTTAATCACATAATCTTCCATCTACCCCGACTCCTCTATCACCTAAAAAAGACAAAAGTAAGTCGCAACTTACTTCTTCGTCTTATAAACCGCTCGACGGTGGGCAATATGCAGGTTGAGAATGACAAAATTGCCCTCATCAATGGTTGCAATAATCCGATAATCCCCACAGCGGAAACGGACATGATTGGCCAAATTCCCCTTGAGCACCTTGCCTGGTACCGTTGGAAAATCCACATCATGCAAATGCTTATGAATCCACCTGGCAATCTGCCGTTGCGTGCCACGGTCAAGCTTGTCCATATCCACCCAAAAACTCGGAGCGTATTGAATATCGTACTTAGCCATAGCGTGTCATAAAGTCCTCATGGCTATGGGTTGACTTGCCATCTGCTAGCCAAGTCGCATAGGCTTCATCAGCCAGCTCAATGGCATAGATGTCCTCTAACTTCTCTGTCACTGCCTGGCGGATAAAGTCTGCCTTAGTCGTGTGACGGTCCTGAGTAACCCGTGTCAAAAGGTCGCTCAAGGTCTCATCAAATCGCACAGAAACTGGTGTTGTCATCATCTTCTCCTTGTAGTTTTATTAACTACATTGTAGCAGATAGGGAAGAGGCTGTCAATGGATAGTTCAACCTCGTTAATCTCATCCTTTGTCTTTAGCATAGTAATGATAGGTCTGCAATAACTTAATACAGTCATCCATGCTAATATCCTTAGCCCAGCGCAAACTCAAGATTTTCTCATGTCCACCGAAGAAAGTCCTGGGTTGAACCAAAGTCAATATGATGACCCTCTCGCGCCCCCCACGGTGGATGTTGATATCTTTACAGCCTATCTCTCTGATATCAGACCACTTCAAACACAAGGGACGATAGCGATTGGCATAGTAGGTTATACCTGTTTCAGTCACTAGCACCCAAGGCCTTTTAGGGTTAATGACTGATAGAAAAAATACAAGCAATAAGACTACCAGTGGAACAAAGAAGGCAATTATCAAGATTGCAGCTTCTATGCCTTTTGAAAAACCCACAAAGCCTACACTAACAAGGATAAATAGGAGATAGAATATCAAAAAGTGAATCAGTCTTGAAGGATTCTTCTCAATCACAACATCTGGCATAATGGTCTCCATTTTTCTACTAAGCGACAGTATGATTAGCTACCGAGCATTGGCAGATACGGTTATCGGATGATGGGGAAGCATCATGACCTATCCGCTTTCAAAAAACTCCAAAGGGTAGCTTGATAGTTTGCAATAATTTCATTCACACAGTTTATTTCAGTTTTGTTATCAAGAAGGACATGAAAAGCTGAGAAATTTTCTTTTCCATTGTAAAACAATCTCAAAAAATCTGCCTTATCAATAGTCTCAAGATCTATGCCAGATGATAATTTTTCATGTAACCATTCTAGCATATCCTGTTGAAGAGTGAAGCCACCATTTCCATGAACTTTCATGATATCTAGTAAACCATCAACAGCTTGAAGTAACTCCTCACTTTTCAAACACTTACCCCTCCAACTCACTGAGATACTCATACCGCTCGTATTTCTCCAAGAGTTGGTCGTTCTTCTCATCCAATTCCCGCTGCAGGTCCGACAACTTGCCAAAGTCCGAGCCGTGCTGGAGCATCTCCTCACCGATGGCCGCAATCCGCTCCTCCAAAGCTTCAATCTCCTGCTCGATGACCGCCCACTCCTGCTTCTCAAAGTAAGACATGCGCTTGCGCTCGGCTTTTTCCTTTTCTGCCTTTGGTTTTTCCGTTTTTGGGGCAATCGCAGAGCTGTCCAGCTCAAAAGCCTTTTCATCCAGATAATCGGTGTAGTTACCGAAGAACTCCCTGACACCGCCAGCCTCAAAAGCTAGAATCTTGGTCGCCACCTTGTCAAGGAAATAGCGGTCGTGACTAACCGTAATCACAGGACCAGCAAAGCCAGCCAAGAAGCTCTCCAGCACCGTCAAGGTAGCAATATCAAGGTCGTTGGTCGGCTCGTCTAGGAGCAGAACATTGGGCTTTTCAATCAAAATTTTCAAGAGATAGAGCCGTTTTTTCTCGCCACCAGACAGCTTGGCAATCTGGGTGCCATGAGTTGAGCGAGGGAAGAGAAACTGCTCCAAAAGCTCGGAAATGCTGGTCGTTCCGACAGTTGTCTTAACCTCGTCTGCCACCTCTTGCAGGTAGTTGATGACCCGCTTGCTCTCGTCCATCCCCTTAAGATTTTGCGAGAAGTAGCCAACCCGCACAGTCTCACCCATGTCAACCGTCCCAGCTGTGGCTTGTAAGTCCCCGCTAATCAGGTTGAGCAGGGTTGACTTGCCGACCCCATTGTCCCCGACAATCCCAATCCTGTCCTTGTTTTGAATGAGCAGATTAAAATTGCTCAAAATCGGCTTGTCGTCATAGGCAAAGCTGACCTGCTCAAAGTTGATAACTTTCTTGCCAATCCGACTGGTTTCAAAGGTGATGTCCAACTCTGTATTGGTAGTCGTGGTCGCCAAATCCCCTTTCAGCTCATGGAAGCGATTGATACGAGCTTGTTGCTTGGTTGCACGCGCCTGCGGCTGGCGACGCATCCACTCCAGCTCCTGCTTGTAGAGTTGCTTTTTCTTGTGTAGACTGGCCGCCTCTCGCTCGTCCTGTTCTGCCCGCAGGCGCACATAGTCTTGGTAGTTGCCCTGATACTCAGTAAGGGAGCTATTAGCCAGCTCAAAGATGCGAGTCGCCACATTGTCCAAGAAATAGCGGTCGTGGGTGATGAAAAGGACGGTCTTCTTGCTGGTCTTGAGGTAGTTGGTCAGCCAAGCGATGGTGTCGATGTCCAGATGGTTAGTCGGCTCGTCAAGGAGCAAGAGGTCACTGTCTGACAGGAGCACCTGAGCCAGTTGGACCCGACGACGCAGCCCCCCTGACAGGGAGCCGACGGTGGCTTGCAAATCTGTAATTCCTAACTTGCTCAGGACCGTTTTGACCTCGCTCTCGATCGACCAGACGTCCAGGGCATCCATCTCTGCCATGACCTTTTCCAGTTCTTTCTGGCTCTCTTCTGAGTAGTCGAGGAGCAGCGCTTCATAGCGTTTCAGCACTGCTATTTCCCGTAACTCCGATGACAGCACCGTGTCTAATACGGACTTGCTGTCGTCAAAATCAGGCTCTTGGGTCAGGTAACTGATGGTGTAGCCCTTGGCAGCGGTCATGGGCGAGCGGTCGCCGTCAAAGCCAGACCGCCCCGACAGAACGTCAAGGAGCGTGGTCTTGCCTGTACCGTTGACCCCAATCAGCCCAATCCGATCCAGCTCATGGACGATAAAACTGATGTCCCGAAAAACCGTCTTGTCCCCGACGGACTTAGTTAAATGTTCGATGATAAAGTTTGACATGAAATTAATCTTTCTTTTAATTGTCTTATGGCAAATATGAAAAGTTTAAGGCATGCTTGTCACTAAGCACACCTTGTTGTTTCTATTATAGCATATTTTACAATCGCCCGCCAACACCCTTAAATTTTTCAACGAGGGCAGAAATTTTCTGAAAAACAGTCTGCTTTTTTCTACGGTAGGCTGGATTGAGTGGGCTCATCTTGGGCAGGGTTTCATTGAGCGCATTACCGTTCTCGCTGGCAAATTCATGTTTCAAAGAGGTTGAAATATAGCGTTTGGCACTATCTTCATTGAGGTTTTCTTCCTCAATCAATTCAGCCACCTCCTTAGCCTGCTCTTTTTGAGCAAATTGGAAGAATTGGTCGATAATATCTGCCTTGCTGACAATGCTATTCAAATCCGTCTGATGGATAAAGGCGACAATTAGACTCTCCTTAGCACGGTTTCCCAGACTAGCCCGAACAGTCCGACGGATTTCCTCAACCAAAACATCTTTATCACTAATCTTTTTATTAGCTTCAAAAATTAGCTCCAAGATATAGTCCAGATTAATTTCTTGAGATTTTAGCAACTCCACTTCAAAGGTGACATCGCTCCAACGGTCATCAAATTCCTTGTCTTGACCCTCCTGCCGTTCACGGCGAATCCATTCCCTAATATCATTATAGGTAGACTTATAATCTTGGACTTCTCTAGCAGTAGGCAAGTCCATCTGAGCCAGATCAGAGACTTGTTCATCTGTCAAATGGTACTGGTCTTGGAAGACTTTGACAGATTCAGCATCTTCAAAATCAACCGTTTGAACTGCTCTCAAGCTAGCAAAATTATCATAGTTCTGCAAGATATTGTCCAGTTTCAAGAATTCTCCAAAGAGCTTGACAAAGTCTTTCTTATCAGATTCTTTCTCAATCTTATCAGGTTCTGGGAAGCGTTCCTTCAATTCCTGAACCACTGCCAGGTACCCTTTCCGATTCTCACCACCATCCAGATAGCCATTGAGGTAATCCTCGTAAGCTCGTTCCAGCAAAACTTCTACTGTCTCTGTCTTGCCAAACAATTTAATGGCATCTGTCGTCGCCTTTTCCAAATCACGGAAGGTTACAATATTTCCAAAAGGCTTAGTAGCATCATAAATTCTATTGGTGCGTGAAAAAGCTTGAATCAAGCCATGATAACGCAAATTCTTGTCGACAAAGAGCGTATTCAAGGTTGGTGCATCAAAACCTGTTAAGAACATGCCCACCACAATCAGCAAGTCTACTTCCTTGTTCTTGACCCGCTTTGCCAAGTCACGATAGTAATTTTGGAAATCATTTCCGTTAATGGTAAAATTGGTGCCAAAAAGCTTATTATAATCAACAATACAAGCAGCCAAAAATTCCTTACTACTCTTATCGGACATATCAGATGGTGAAAAGGTCTCGTCAACAATGTCCCCAATAGCAGATTGTTCTTCGTTAGCTGCATATGAAAAAATAGTCGCGATTTTTAATGGTCTCTCTCGCCCCTCCTGCTGTTCTTTCAATTCAGCATAATAGAGCTTAGCTGCTTCAACACTAGACACAGCAAACATAGCATTGAAGCCACTACCCGCATTTCGATGGGTTTTCTGGTTGAAATTTTCCAGAATATAGCGTGAAATCTCCCGAATCCGTATCGGATGAAGTAGGGCTTTCCGATTTTCGATGGCGGAGAGTTTCTCTACGTCCTGCTCGGTTTCCAAGTCTCGGAACTGAGGGCGAACGTCGTTATAATCCACCATGAACTTCAAGACTTTTTGGTCACGAATAGCATCGGTAATCACATAAGCATGAAGCTCCTCGCCAAAGACAGAAGCAGTTGTTTCACTACCTAAGGCATTTTCAACCTTAATTGGCGTTCCCGTAAAGCCAAACTGGCAAAACTTCTTAAACTTCTTACGCAGGTTTTTCTGAGCCTCGCCAAACTGTGAACGATGGCACTCATCAAAGATAAAGACCACCTGTTGCTGATAAATCGCATGCTGTTCCTCGCTCTTCATCAGATTATTGAGTTTCTGAATGGTCGTCACGATGATTTTGTCATCCATTTTATCGAGGTTACGCTTGAGTCCAGCCGTACTCTCCGACCCATTGACGGAATCCGGCGAAAACTTCTGATATTCCTTCATTGTCTGGTAGTCTAAATCCTTACGGTCAACCACAAAGAAGACTTTATCCACCTCGTCAATCTGAGTCGCCAGTCTCGCTGCCTTAAAGGAAGTCAGCGTCTTACCTGAACCCGTCGTGTGCCATATGTAGCCACCCGTCTCTGGACCACTTTTTATCTTGGAAGCAATCGCAGAGCGGATTTTCCAGATGATCCTCTCCGTTGCCGCAATCTGGTAAGGACGCATGATAAGTAAGGTATTGCTAGTGTCAAAGACAGAGTAGTTAATCAAAACATTGAGCAGGGTCATCTTGTCCAAAAAGGTTGCTGTAAAATCCTTCAGGTCCTTGATGGGGTTATTATTTTTCAGAGCCCAGTCCATAGTAAAATCAAAGGAGTTTTTATCCCGCTTAGTCGTATTGGCAAAGTAACGGCTATCTGTTCCGTTTGAAATGACAAAAATTTGCAGGTACTTGAAGAGGGACTCCTCTTCGTTGAAGGATTCCTTGCTGTACCGATGAATCTGGTTGAACGCCTCACGAATGGAGACCCCACGCTTTTTCAGCTCAATCTGCACTAAGGGCAGACCGTTGACCAGGATGGTCACATCATAACGATTGAAGCTTGTGCCTGTCTGTGCCAGCTGGTTGATAACCTGAACCTTGTTTCTGGAAACAACTTTCTTGTCCCAGAGGTAGATGTTCTGGATATGACCATCGTCAAAGATAAAATCATAGACATGGTCGTCGTGTAGCTTTCTTGTTCGCTCAATGACACCCTCACTGGGCTTGTTGAGGTATTCAGACAAGAGCCTCTGCCACTCAGCATCTGTAAAAGTCACGCTATTGAGTCCCTGCAACTGCTCACGAAGGTTGACCAGCAAGCTATCAGCTGTCCGTAGGTCTGGGCGGTACTCATAACCCTGAGCCTGCAAATCACTAACCAGCTCTCGCTCCAAATCACTTTCTGTCTGGTAGCTACTGGTCTGTTCAATCTTAGTGTATTTTTCTAAAACGATGAAGTTGTTGGTTTCGACAATAACACTCGTCTTTGCTAGATTATTAGTCATTTCCTGCTCCTATATTTTTGAATGAATCTTGTACCCAAGCTCCCTTTCAATAATTTTTTTACGATTTTTAAGCTGTTCCATCATCAAGTTTTTCGTCTTCGGAGAAATATTATCAAAAATTAGTTGAGCTCGTTTGGCATAGTCAATAAAATTGCTCCTATATGTTTCAGAAACTCCGAAATCTGTATAAAGAGAATAAATTTTATGACGATATGGTAACTTTTTCATCTTTTTAGTGATTTTTACCTTATGAGCGTGACGAATCAGCCGTCTAGCTTTTCTATAAAATTTCCCGATACTTTTCTGTCTCATTTTTACAGAATCCCCATCGAAGGTAAATCCTAAATAATCAATATGAGTAGGCTGGTCGCCAGTAATTTCTACCATCTGATTCTGATGATATAATGCGCAATTCAGTTTTGTCTTCTGAATCCGAATACGATTCTCATCTGCTAAATACTCTATTTTATCTACTATCTGACTACTAATTGACTGTACCTGTTTTTTATCACTAAACGTAATCGGTAAAATGAGAATAAAATCATCAGAATAGCGTTGGTAATAGCCCTCATATTGCTGAGCAAGTTCAGCCATTTCCCTATCAAAATCAATAGCATAAACATTAGCCAAAACACCACTAATTGGACTACCTTGAGGAATACCAAAAGAATTTTGATTTGAGCATATCTTATGTTTGCTCTGGTACGCTCTAAATTCACGTAAATGATGAAAATAAGCTCCCTGTACCTCTGTGTCGAGTTCATCTAGTCTTTCCTTAGGCACATAACCAAATTTTGTTAAGGACTTAAAAACATTGTGCCAATCTTTCGATAAGTAATCAGTGTTTAAAACTGTCTTCAATCTATTTTTCAAAAGGGTATGGTCTAATGTATCAAAATAACTTTCAAAATCCCCAATGACAATTAGGCTACTTTCTGTATCAACAATTCTAGCAATCGCATGAGCACTAAAATTAATACTTGACTGAGCAATCTTATTAGTTCGATAAGCCACAGAAAGCTTATCCAGTCCATTTTCTACCACCCACTGATTATATGCTTCGTTTAAGAGATCACTATAATACCGATAAATATAACTGTCTAAATGACCTGCATAATAAATAGCTCGTAATTTCTCTTTGATAGGCGATTGGTTAGGAGAACAGTAACCTATAAATTTCTCCACTGTTAAGATATGATGAATAAATGGCAAAAAACTATGCTTCGAAATCATATCAGGATTCAAAACATAGTCTTTAACTTTTGAAAATGAAATCTTTTTATCAATATGCTTATAAGGTTTAACGGTATATTTTGAAAAATCAATCATTTGTCTAAAAACAAAAGGAGCAATATTGAACACTAGGTCGGTGTTCCTAGATAAAACGTTCAATATTGCACACTTTATTATCAAGCACCGACTATTAAATGCAAGCGTAACTTCATCTCCAATGGGAATATCAAATGTAGTGGTGTCATCTTCATTTCGAGCTGTCCTCCGTGATGAATTATTGCTGGATTTGTATCGAGAGGCCATGGCCTCTGGCGCGCCAGAGAATTGTCCACTAGGCACTGAAACGCTGTGTAGTACAAAAGTACTCCGAAGAGGAGTACGAGTGCTAACAACACAAGCTCTGCTTCTGTCATCATTATAGCACACGTCACGTCTAAATCTCTGTTACTGTAAGCTTTCCTTACAGGCATTATTAGTCTATCAAAAAAACTCTTAAAAATCAAGGCTCAATCAAACTAAAGAGCTGACTTCGCCAGTACTCGTACTGCTTTTTGACGACCATCTATTTCCTTAGGTAAGCCTTGAGATAGATTTCCCGTTATCATGTCAAACTTATCAAGCACACTAACGACTCGTTCCTGTTCCGAAAATGCAGGTAAAACAATTTGTAACGATTTGATAATCTCTGAATTAAGATTGCTCACTGAACCACTATTGATATTATTATCCCAATAATCTTGAACCCTCTGAGATGACAGAGAGTAGTACAAAAAATCTGAATTGATAATTTCCTGAAATTCACTAATCGAAGCCCAGCCATCATGGATAGCCCCGTCAATCGCTAAAATATAGGGACGGCCATAACTCATTGAATTTGACATGATAAAATCACCTTTTTCAACTGTCGTGATTTCTTGGCACCTTCTTCTGTAATTCTCTGCTCAGTATTCACAATGTACTTAGAACCCGGTACCGTATCTCCAATCTTTATCCAAGGAATACCTAATTTATCATCAGTAATAAAACGAGCAATCGGTCGGGGTGAAGCACCTCGTTGAATGGTAGCAATCGCCCTCAACTCCACTCGTATCGGTCCAAAGACCCAAGTTAAGAGCCTAATCAGGTCTTGTCTGTACTGTCAGTATACACGCCTTCGGCGGTGAAGGTCAAGAGTTTATCTCTAAAAAATTCGTACTGCTTTTGACGAAGATTAATCTCCTTGGGCAGTCCAATGTTAAGGTCATTACAAACCGTATCGAAGTTGTCTAAAACTTGGACAATGCGGGATTGGATATCAATAGAAGGTACTGGAATTTCTATTTTATCCAGAATAGCCTGAGTTAAACTTGGTCTTGTTGGATTCGTTGACAAGCTCTCTAAATCAACTGTTGTCAAATAGTGGTAAAAATAGCGAGGAATAATTTGACTATTGTCAATTTCAGTGTAATAAATGGTATCAACATTCCAAAACGGATCTTCAAGATAAAATAAATTTGAAATCGAACCTTTCCTTGGAATTAAAACAGTCGGCTGATTATAAGAATATACTGAAACAAATTCTCCCATAGCTCCACCACTTCCAAAAACTGGAACTAAGCCACTAGCAAGATGTTTCCAGTCTCTACCATTTTTCAACTTAGCTACATCTTTAAGAGTCTTCCACTCCACTTGGTACACGTCATCTTCAAACGACAAGAGTTTATCCCGATAATAAGAATATTGCTTTTCACGTAAGGTCAATTCTGTGGTCAATTCTGTGGTCAATTCTGTAACATAATCAGTGAATTTGTCAAGTATATTAACGATTTCTTTCTGGATTTTGAGAGGAGGGAGAGGAAGGGGGATTTTTAATAATTTTGCCTTTGTTAATTTGGCTCTTCCGGAACCACTTAAATATGGTGCAAAGTCCATTTTCTTCAAGTAGTGGAATAGAAATCGATTTTGTAACTCAAACTTTCCACACACCACATGCACATGATTATTAGCCCAAAATTTACCATTCGCCCATTGAATAGAATAATTTTCAAGACTAGCTGAACCATCTTCTGCAATTAGGACATATTCACCATCATGAGTATAGCCTTGCACATAGTCTTGTATGTTATTTGCACCATAATATGGAATATTACCTGACACTCTTAGATTAGATTTTACAGGTCTACGATTACTGTTAGCGATTTCACAAACGTCCCCCAACTCTTTCCACTCTACCCCATTTGGACAAAGTTCTTTTATCATCTCATCAATTGAGGTCATGGTTTGACACCTCCCTTCTTAGCTAGGTCGTCTAGTTGCTTAATTTGCTCCAGGTAATCCTTTTCAACTTGACTAAGGGTCTTGGTTTGATATTTTCGATATTCCATCGTGACCTTGTCCAACATTTGCTCACGGGACACACTGCCCTTGTCGGTCAGCAACTGCTCTCCAGTGGCTGCCAGAATAGTATCGACATGCTTGACCCAATCAGCCATGGTCATCAGCACTTCACGCTCTGCCTGGCGTTCTGCAAAATCCAGATACCCAGAAACTAATTGATTAAGGCCTCGCAACTCTTTCTCAGAAAGGTAGTTTTTTGCCACCTGAGCCTCTGACAAGGTTGGCAATTCCCCCTTAAACGTTCTTAACCCCATAAAGTTCTTGTCACTATCTACCCGTTTAAAGACCAATTCACTGGCCGTATGTTGGTGAATAGCATAATGGAGCTTATTTTGCACAGTCGCAAAAAAAGCCTGAGCTTCCGCGCTTCTAGGATTGTAATCACTTGCCGTTGCAAACAAGTCCAAAACCTGACGGTAAAACACTTTCTCACTGGAACGAATATCACGAATCCGCTCAAGCAATTCCTTAAAGTAAGAACCGCCACCAAGATTTTTTAAGCGATCGTCATCCATGGCAAAGCCTTTAACCAAATACTCTTTCAAAACAGTTGAAGCATACTGACGAAACTGGACACCACGAGGCGAACGTACCCGATAACCCAGAGCTAAAATCATATCAAGGTTATAAAAAGCTGTTTGACGCGATTGTGTTTTACCAGCTATCGCACCGTGCTGAGTGGTTGTCAACTGATAGTTGACAACCACTTGCTCATCCAACTCACCGTCAGAAAAAATCGCTCTAATGTGCTTACTGATATTCTGTTTGGTGGTCTGAAAGAGTTCCGCCAACTCCTGCTGGTTTAACCAAACCGTTCCATTGTCCAAATGCAATTCAATGGCTGACTGACCATCTTCAGTCCGATAAATAATAACTTCATTCATGGCTCAGCTCCTTGACGATATGGTCAATTTCAGCTCGAAGTCGTTCAATGTTTTTGACTGTTTCTGCAATGTCTTGATTGAGTTGAACGATATCAATTTTTTCCCGTGTGTCTTCTTTTTCGACATAGGTGGACACTGAAAGATTGTAAGCCTCTTCCACAATTTTTGATTGAGGAACTAGGGCTGAAAAATGAGGTTCAACAGACTTCGAGGCAAAACTTTCCAAAATAATTTCAATATGTTCTTCCGTTAGAACATTGTTATTGGTTTCTTTCTTGAATTGCCTACTGGCATCAATAAAGAAAACATCTGTCGTCGGCTTATTTTTAGCCAAAACCAAGATACAAGTAGCAATCGACGTCCCGAAGAAAAGATTGTCTGGCAATTGGATAACCGCTTCAACAACATTGCTATCAATCAAATATTGACGAATCTTTTGCTCTGCACCACCACGATAGAAAATACCAGGAAAAGTGACAATAGCTGCTCTGCCTTTTGCCGACAAGTAAGACAAGCTATGCATGATAAAGGCAAAGTCTGCTTTGGACTTAGGAGCAAGCACCCCAGCTGGCGCAAACCGATCATCGTTAATCAAGGTCGGGTCATCTGAACCAACCCACTTGATGGAATAAGGTGGATTGGAGACGATGGCATCAAAAGGTTTGTCGTTGCCATGTTTGGGGTCAAGAAGCGTGTTGCCTCGCTCAATGCTGAATTTATCATAATTAATGTTGTGCAAAAACATATTCATTCGAGCCAAGTTATAGGTGGTCATATTGATTTCTTGACCATAAAACCCATCCTCAATAATATGCTCATTGAACTGCTTCTTCGCCTGCAATAAGAGAGAGCCCGATCCACAGGCTGGGTCATAGATTTTATTGATGCGGTTAGTTTCATCTTTCCCTAGCATGACAATTTTAGCCAATAACTTGGAAACACTTTGTGGGGTAAAAAACTCACCGCCAGACTTACCAGCGTTTGAGGCATAGTTTGAGATTAAAAACTCATAGGCATCACCAAAAAGATCAATCTGATTGTTCTCAAACTGACCAAAGCTAAGACTAGCAATACCCTCTAAAATATCTGCTAAACGAGCGTTTTTCTCAGCCACAGTATTCCCCAAACGATTGCTTTTTGTGTCCAGATCATCAAAAAGGCCCTTAATATCATTCTCACTAGCATAGCCAACCGCACTGCCTTCGATAGCATCAAAAATATCTTTTAAGTTCGTATTCAGGTTCTCATTTTGCCGAGCTGATTTAACGACATTAGCAAAGAGCTCACTTGGTTTGATAAAGTAGCCCTTGGTTTTGACCGCATCATCAATCACCTCAGGGGTAATCTGGTCATCTGTTACCTCATTGGCATAGTCTAATTCTCCGCCACCGATATAGTGAGCAAAGTTTTCACTGATGAAACGGTAAAATAAGACACCTAAAACATATTGCTTAAAGTCCCAGCCATCAACAGCACCGCGGACATCATCGGCAATTTTCCAGATTTTAGAATGCAATTCTTGACGTTGTTCTTGCTCAGTCTTCATCCTTTGTCTCCTTACTCAAATACGCTACGAGAGCCTCCCGCTCATTCTCCACTTCCCCTGCCACAATTGCTCGTTCCAGTTCGTCCAGAATGTCGCCTAGCTGGGGACCTGGTGTGATGCCGAAGTCTTGGATCAGGGCTCGCCCGGTGATAGCCATGTCTTGCTTGGAATGGATAGGAAGCTCCTCGTCTAATTGCTGGATCAGCGCTGGCTGGCTGGATAAGCCCTTGGCCTGTCTGAGGTCTTCCACCAAAAGTAGGCAGTCCTTGCCATAGCGGTAGACCAGCTGACGACTGGGCTCCGCACTCAAGCGCTCACGGTAGGCAGACACCAGCTGGTCGACAGCTTTCTGAAAATCATTGGAGGTTTTCCATTTTTTCAGGAAGGGTTTGACGTCTCTGATGTTTAGGGCTAATAGCAGAGCAGCCCACGCCTGTTCGGAGCTGGTAAATTGATAGTCCTCAGTGAAGTCATCACGCAAGGTCTCAAGCTCTGCTCCTTTTTCAGCCATATCAGGCAGAAAGTCATAGGCACAACTCGCTATCAGACTGGTTAAACCAGCCTGCCAAAACGGTGCGGTCAAGAGCTTGTCAAACTCGATAAAGACCCGCTCCACGGAAATCTTCGCTAGCAAGGGTGCCAGCTCTGCCATTGCCCCAAAAGTCGCAGGCTCAAGGGTAAAGCCAAGGCTAGCTGCAAAGCGAAAGCCACGCATGATCCGCAGGGCATCCTCCTGAAAGCGCTCGGCAGGCACGCCAACCGCACGGAGCAGGCGATTGTCAAGGTCAGCCAGCCCCTCAAAGAGGTCGATGACCTGACCGCTGCTATCGAGGGCAAAAGCGTTGACCGTGAAATCCCGCCGCAGCAAGTCCTCCTCCAGCGAGCGGACAAAAGTCACACCAGACGGACGGCGATAGTCCACATAGACATCCTCCGTACGAAAGGTCGTCACCTCATAGCCCGCCTCACCGTCCAGAACCAGCACCGTCCCGTGCTCAATACCGATGTCCACTGTTCGGGGGAAAATCTGCTTGGTCTCTTCTGGATAGCTGGAGGTGGCGATGTCCACGTCATGAATGGGTCGTCCCAAAATGGCATCTCGAACCGAACCGCCCACAAAATAAGCCTCGTAGCCCGCCGCCTGTAATTTCTCTAAAATTGGCAAAGCCTTCTGAAATTCAGAAGGCAGATTGGTTAATCTCATAGTAATGTCTCTAATCCATAAACAAGTTGGTCACGCGTGACCACAGCCTTAATCCCGATATTGATCCCGCTCATAAAGGATACACGGTCATAGGAATCATGGCGAAGGGTCAGACCCTCCCCCTGTGCCCCAAAGATGACCTCCTGATGGGCAACGAGACCTGGCAAGCGCACGGAATGAATCCGCATGCCGTCCACTTCCGCCCCACGTGCTCCTGCCAGCAATTCCTCTTCGTCAGCAGCCCCTTGTGACTTGCCTTGACGGGTCTCACGCAGGAGCTCTGCGGTCTTAATGGCCGTGCCTGATGGGGCATCTTTTTTCTTATCGTGATGGAGCTCGATGATCTCCACATCTGGGAAATACTTGGCCGCTTTCTGGGCAAATTCCATCAAGAGGATAGCGCCAATCGCAAAGTTAGGGGCAATCAAGCCGCCTAGCTTTTTCTGATGAGACAAGTCAATCAGCTCGGCGATTTGTGCCTCGGTAAAGCCAGTCGTCCCTACGACAGGGGCAAAACCCTGCTCGAGAGCAAAGCGAGTGTTGTCATAAGCGACCGCAGGGGTCGTGAAGTCCACCCAAACATCGGCAGAGAAGCCCACCAAATCAGCCTTATCCGTAAAGACCGGCACGCCGTCAACCTCTTTTTCAGTCGCAAAGGGGTCCAAGAGACCGACCAACTGTAGCTCAGGGTCAGCCTGTACCATCTGGACAGCTGTCGACCCCATCTTGCCTAAAAAACCTGCAATAATAACCTTAATCATATCATTTCCTTACACAATCGGGGTATAGCCAATAGCGACTGCACCTTCTCCCAAATGGGTCGCAATCACACTATTGAGCGGCGAAATCTGAGTAGTCTTACCTAGCACGGTCAATAATTCTTGCAAGTGCTGCGCTTTTTCAAGGGCATTGGTATGAAGGATATAAACTTCATAGTCACCACCACCCGTATTCTCTTGTAGAATCTCAACCAAGCGCTTCACTGCCTTTTTCTCCGTGCGAACCTTCTCATATACCGTGATGACCCCTTCATCATTAAAATAGAGAATAGGCTTGATGGACAAAAGCGTCCCAAGAATAGCAGAACCATTAGACAGACGCCCCCCCTTAACCAAGTGTTTGAGATCATCTACCATAATAAAGGCCGTCGTCTGCTCGATCATCTGTTGCAACTTATCTAAAATCGTTTCAAAGTCAAGACATGCCTCAACCCAGTTTAATGTATTACGCGCCATGACACCTAAAGGCGTCGCAGTAATCTTAGTATCTGGGAAAGCAATGGTCAGGTCACTGTGTTCTTCTATCAAATATTGGATATTTTGGAAAAAACCCGAAATCCCACTAGAGAGAAACAGACCAATCACATGTGTGTAACCCTGCTCTGGCAAGGCAGATAAGATGCCATCCAATTCTGCGACGCTTGGTTGGCTGGTCGTTGGCAAATCAGGACTAGCCGCCATTTTGGCATAAAAGTCCTCCGTAGTCAGGTTAACCCCTTCTACATAGGTCTCCCCTTGAATAGTAATGGGAATATCTAGGACAAATAATCCCTCACGTTGCCTCAACTCAGCAGGCAAAAAAGCTGAGTTGTCAGTAATTACAGCTACTTTCATAAATACTCTCTCTAAAACTCTAAGTTAATACCTGGTGCGTCAAAGGCAATTTCGGTCACTTCATAAGTCAAACGTCTCAGCATATCCAGCACCGGCGCCGAAATTTCTTGAATTTCTTCCTGACTATAGTCACCCGGCTGGTCTACCACTCGACCAATCACCTCATTTTCCTGTGAAATGCCACCAGAAACCACAAAATCCTTGAAGACCACCATAAAGCGCACAACTGCTACCAAATGCGTCGAGTGGGCCTCATAGTCTTGTTTTAACAAATGAAAATTCACCTCGACTTTGGTCTTTGGAACCCCATTTTTTTGTTCCCATTCAGCATTTCGCGCATCAAAATGGTACTGGTTGACAATTTCCTGCTTGCGTTTGATTTCCATCTTCTCCACCTCTTGTGCATTTAAACTCTTACCATTATACCATACAAGGTCATCATTTTTCTACCGTTAAAATCATCAAAAGCTCTCAAGGCATAAACTTCTATAAATTATCAGGATGATAAAGCAAAAGTAGCAAACTTGCTAGGTTAAGTTCACTACTCTTGTCTGATTATTTAATTTGTTTTACGAAGTGCGCCGTAGAGGACACCTGAGACCACCGCACCGATTAAGATGAAGGCAATGTAGAGGATCGGGTTGCTGGTCAATGCAATCACGAAGATACCGCCGTGTGGCGCCATGAGCTTGATACCAGCCAAACCAACCAAGGCACCCGCAAGAGCAGAGCCTGCGATAAAGCTTGGAATCGCACGACCTGGGTCAGCTGCACCAAACGGAATCGCTCCCTCAGTAATGAAGGATAGACCCATAACGATGTTGGTCAGACCAGAGTTACGCTCTTCTGCTGTAAATTTGTTTTTGTAAAGAAGGGTTGAGACAAAGATGGCAAGTGGTGGTACCATACCGCCAGCCATAACCGCCGCCATAGCGACAGAACCACCGTTAGCCACAGTCGCTGCCAATGTCCCTGTACCAAAGACATAGGCCGCCTTGTTGATTGGACCACCCATGTCAACAGCCATCATGCCACCAAGGACCAGGCCAAGCAGAACTGCAGAACTACCTTCAAGACCAGCAAGGAAGTTGTTCATCCAAGTATTGATGCCTGACATCGGGATATTGATGAAGAGCATGGCAAATCCTGTCAAGAGAATGCCCAAGAGTGGGTAAAGAAGGATAGACTTGATCCCTTCCATAGATTTTGGTAGAACAGACAAGGCTTTTTTGAGGAAGTTTACAATCATACCAGCTGCAAAACCACCAACAAGTGCACCTAAGAAACCTGACGGAGTCCCTTCAAGGTTATTCCACGCCGCACCACTAGAAGCAATGGCACCTGCCACGAAACCAGCAGCCATACCTGGTTTTTCAGCGATAGAGTAAGCGATGTAACCAGCTAAGATTGGCAACATGAAGCCAAAGGCTGCACCACCGATTTTCATAAAGATAGCTGCCAATGGGTTATATGACCCTAAGCTACCAAGGCTGTCTTGTGGCACACCCAGAGCGCCGTCGATCAAGAAGGCCAAGGCGATGATGATACCACCACCGATAACGAATGGTAGCATTTGCGACACACCGCTCATGAGGTGTTTGTAGAAGGCACCACCCAAGCTAGTTGGGCTTGCAGTTGCTTGCGCTTGTGAACCGTTAGCTGCCACATACTTGTCAGCCTTGCCATCAAGGATGATATTGATGAGTTCTTGTGTTTTCTTGATACCGTCAGCGACTGGACGTTGCACCAATGGTTTACCGTTGAAACGATCCATCTCAACAGCCTTGTCTGCTGCGATGATGACACCTTTAGCTTTAGCGATATCTTCAGCGGTCAAACGGCTGCCGACACCTGATGCACCGTTGGTTTCAACCTTGATGCCAACACCCATTTCAGCTGCCGTCTTTTTGAGCGCTTCTTCTGCCATGTAAGTGTGGGCGATCCCTGTTGTACAAGCTGTCACTGCAACAATGAAGTCTTGGTTGGTAGCTGGTGCAGCAACCACTTCTTCCACCTTATCTGCTGCTTCGGCGTCAAAGACCGCAATGACCTCATCAGCTGTTTTTGCACCACGCAGTTTAGCTGCAAAACCATCTTTCAAGAGGTATTGAGACAGTTCAGCAAGAGCTGACAGGTGCGTATCGTTAGCGCCTTCTGGCGCTGCAATCATGAAGAAGAGGTCCGTTGGCTGACCGTCGAGTGAGGCGTAGTCCACACCGTTGGCTGACTTGGCAAAGAGAACTGCTGCATCACGTACCGCAATGTTCTTGCTATGTGGCATAGCGATACCGTCACCCAGACCAGTGGTCATTTGAGCTTCACGGTTCATGATACCAGCTTTGAACGTGTCAAAATCGCTGACAACATCTTTAGCGACCAAGGTCGAAATCATTTCGTCAATAGCTGCTTCTTTCGTGGTTGCTTGCAAGTCAAGCAACATGAGTTCTTTTTTCAGTAAATCCTGGATTTTCATCGGATTTCTACCTCCACTTGTTGATATAATTGGTTGATAAAGTCACTGTCTGCCAAATCGTCTGAGAAGGCAGTTGCGGTGCCGCAGGCCACGCCCCATTTGAGGGCTTCGATTGGGTCACCTGTTCGGACAAGGCTTCCGGTAAAGCCGGCCACCATCGAGTCGCCTGCTCCGACAGAGTTTTTCACCTGACCCTTGATCGGCTTGGCAAAGTAGGTCTCCTCTGGGGTAATGAAGAGGGCTCCGTCACCAGCCATGGACACGATGACATTTTTAGCGCCCTTGTCCAAAATCTGACGGCCGTAGTAGGCCACATCGTCTAAGCTGTTCAACTCGACGCCAAAGATAGCTTCCAACTCATGGTTATTAGGCTTAACCAAGAGCGGCTCATAGGCGAGACTGTCCAGCAAGGTCTGGCCTTCAAAGTCACAGACCACCTCCGCACCCCTTTCCTTAACTAGAGGAATCAGACGATTGTAAATCTGATTGCCCAGGTTAGCAGGCGCTGAGCCAGCAAAAACCACCACATCATCAGCTGTCAACTGTTCCAAGAGGTCCAACAATTCCTGGACCTTGGCCTCTGAAATATAGGGGCCGGTCCCATTGATCTCCGTTTCTTGATCCGCTTTGATCTTGACGTTGATCCGGGTATCCTCTTCCACCCTCACAAAAGTCGTTGCAATCCCTTCTTCACGTAGAACGTCCTCAATAAAGGCTCCTGTAAACCCACCGATGTAGCCCGTGGCTATGTTGGCAATGTTTAAACGCTGTAAAATACGGCTAACATTGATTCCCTTACCACCAGCATATTTGTCATCACTGGTCATTCGATTGACAGCGCCAGCCTCGACATGGTCAAGCCTAACGATAAAATCAATCGAAGGATTCAACGTGACTGTATAAATCATACTTCTATCACCCTCGTTTTCTTTTTTAGTTCTTGGAGAATGGCCTGATCATCCTGATTGGTAATCAGAGTCACCTTACCGACCTCTGCCACTTTGACAAAGGCATATTGGCCAAGCTTGGAAGCATCTATTAACACAAAGGTCTCCTTGGCATTTGCAATAATGGTCTGCTTGATCAGAGCCTCTTCCGGGTCTGGAGTTGTCAGGTAATCCTTGTCCACACCATTCATGCCGATAAAGGCCTTGTCAAAGTTAAGACTCTTTATCTGCTCTAAGGCAAAGCTACCGATACTAGCATCGGTGCGCTCTTTGACTAGCCCACCGATAATGATGGTCCGAAAGCCATTTTCGACCAGAACAGCCGCATGATGAATCGAATTTGTCACGACAGTGACTTCTCTCAACTCCTGCTTGATCAGTTCTTCGATCAAAAGACCTGTCGTGGTCCCAGCATCAATAAAGAAAACATCTGTCGCCTCAATCAAGTTCTCTGCTCTTTGGGCAATTTTCTGCTTTTCTTGAATGTTTTTGACAGATTTCTCTAGATTGCTAAGTTCACGTCCTAGAGGTAGAAGACTCTCTGCTCCACCATGAACACGCCGAAGCTTCCCCGCCTGCTCCAATTCGTCCAAGTCCCTACGAACTGTGGACTCTGAGGTCTCTAGCAAACTGACCAAAGCCTCCAGACTGACGACCTGATCAACTGCAATCTTCTCCAAAATAAGTTGCTTGCGTTCCGATTTGAGAATCTTTACCACCTCCTGAAATCGATTACAAGCACTATTATACCAAAAACACTGGAAATGTCAATCGTTTTTGAGCAAAATCTTTCAAAAAGCATCAAAACCAATCATTGCTTTGACACACTTGCCGAAACCATTTCTCAATATACCTCCAAACAAAAAAGCTGAGAAAACGATCTCAACTTCCTCTTCATATCCTTTTCAGTCTTTCATAGCGAGCCAGAAAGCGACTTGACAGTTTACTGCTTTATAGGTTTCCCTGCCTGCATAGGCCAGTAGCTACTTTAAACGTCACTTCTTAGAAATCTCCCCATAGTGAAACTTTTGATTGGGACGAACATGACGCTTGAAGCCCAAGCACTCAAAAGTCTGATCTCGAAAATGCCCCTTGAAAATAATTTTTTCGCTAGCCACTCGTTTAGCTTCAGCCAGGAGTTCTTCCGTCAGGGGACAAAAATTCGCAAAAGTAGCTAAGGTCTTGAGGTTCTCAGATTCTGGAATGCTCTCAGAGAACATAGGATCAAAGTAAATGACGTCAAAAGCATTGCTTTCCTGTGCCTGCAAATAAGTCAAACTCTCCGTATGAAGAACCTGTAACCGAGACACCGCCTCCGCTAATCGCTCATTAGCATAGCCCCCCTTTTCCAAACCGTACCGCACAAGGGTATAAGTCAACCATTGGGATTCCAAAGCGATGACTTGGTGGCCTCCACCAGCCAAAACCAGACTATCTGTTGCTAGACCCATGGTACAGTCCAGCACTCTCTTGGGAGATTGACCGACCAACTCCAGCAAGGGATCATGTTGGGCCTTCAGTCTCAGAACCGCTGTATCAGGGTGGAAGAAGAACCTCTGCCCCTTCCTATCCTGATAGACCAGGCGATCTTTATAGAGGATCAGCGCCCCATCTTTCTCACCGATCAACTTCTCAAGCCCATATTTTTCTCTAGCAAGATAGGGCAGCACTAGCCGCTCAGCCAAGGCCTGAGCCTCAGCCAGCTTCTCTTCATCCAGCTTAAAACTCGTCGTGACAATAATGTCCTTTTTCACTCGCTTAACCCTTTCTGAAACCTAGAAAAGCAAGCCCACATTGACTTGCTCCAAACGAAATAAATGAGAGGATCCCTTTGCGACCTAGTCTGCCGTCAAGAGGTAAACAGCGTCCTCCCCATCAACTTCAGCTACCTTGACCACAATTTCTTCCGAACGGCTGGTTGGGATATTTTTCCCAACGTAGTCAGGCCGAATCGGCAATTCCCTGTGACCACGATCTACTAAAACTGCCAAACTCACACGTGCCGGGCGACCAAGACTAACCAGATTATCAATGGCTGCACGAATCGTCCGTCCAGTGTAGAGCACGTCATCTATCAAAATCACATCACGATCATTAATGTCAGTCGCTACTTCAGTCGTGTCTTCTTCTACCTTAAAATCATCCCGAAAAGGCTTGGTATCAAGAGCAGCCAAAGGCACCTCAATCCCTTCTAATTCAAACAACCTAGCTTGAATTCTTTGGGCCAAATGCACCCCACGGCTCTTGATCCCAGCCAGAACCAGCTGATTTAAATTTTTATTGCGCTCGATGATCTCATAGGTAATCCGAGTGAGGGCGCGTTGCATGGTCATGTCATCAATAATCTCTTTTTCTTTCATAACTTTCCTCTCTCACAGCCTTTCTCAATAGATAGACCTGTACTTTCTCTGTAAAGACATTATAACAAATCGCCTTCTTTTTGCAAGTTCTAATCTGAAAATCACACGGCATATATGGAAAAGTGTTGCCTGCAAACAAACTTTCTCCTCACAAATATGTCGGGTAAAAAATAGATTAATAATCAATAATAGCCTAGGCAACGAAACTGACGATAGAACTGGAGTTTTCGCAGCGAGTTGATAACAACTGGCTTTGATTTTCAAAGAATATGACCTTGGGATGGCAATACTTCTGTTAAGTTCTAAAACACCATTCTGTTCTTCGTAAGTTCTACCGACTTAAAAACCTTGCCTGATAAATTTCTAGCAAGGTCTTAGATTATTTCCGTTTGATTTGCTTAATCCCATAAAGCAAGTATCCGCTAAGGATATAGACCAAGCAAATGATTGCAATCATGCGGCCAACATAAGGCCAACCGTACTTGGTCACATTGACAAAAAAGTAAGGGAAGGGACTATCCTTGGCATCTGGGATAGGAATCTTGGTGACAAGCCCATTAAATAAGGCAAAAATACAGTAAACCAAGGGTGTCACGGCCCAAAGAATCGGGTCGTAAGCTCTATACTGCCTTTGCCGATCAACCACCAAAGTGTCCAAAAACATGAGCGCAGGCACCAGATAATGGCAGAGAATATTCTCCAACCGCCAAAAGTTATCAGCAATCGGCGCCAATAAAATATGGTAAATCACCAGAGTAATCATGATGGCCATGGTCACTCCAGCCTTCAAGCGCAAAACCTTATTCGAAGCCCAGACTGACTCTGGCTGTGTTAGCATCAAATAGACCAGGTAAAGCATAAACCCCAGAACCAAAGCATTTGAAAGCACTGTATAATACATAAACATATGACCACCATACTTAGCAACCTCTAGGTAAACCCCTAAAAAAGCTAACATGATGAGCAAAATACGATAAAAAAGTAGTCCTTTTTTCATAGCTAGATTTTTTTCACGAATTCTGACTTGAGCTTCATAGCACCAAAACCATCGATCTTGCAGTCGATATTGTGGTCACCTTCAACCAAGCGGATATTCTTAATGCGGGTTCCCTGCTTGATATCCCTGGGCATACCCTTGACCTTCAGATCCTTGATGACTGTCACAGTATCACCATCCTGCAAAAGCGTGCCATTACTATCTTTGACCGTCAAGCCTGCTTCTTCAGTCACTTCCTGAGGATCCCACTCGTAGGCACATTCTGGACAGACCAACAAAGTACCGTCTTCGTAGGTATAGGGCGATTGGCATTGCGGACAATTTGGTAAAGTTTTCATTTTTTCACTCCTTTTCATTAACCTGATTAGTATAGCAAAAAGTTATTATTTTAGCAATGCTCTATGACAACTTTCATTTCTAAAAAACATGGAAAGAGCTCTAAATCATGAAAAAACCTTCTAGCACTCCTCCTGTCTCAAGGTTCATCTGAAACGTTAATTTACGAACGAGTTGCCGTTGATGTCGCTCAACTGCAACAATAACCGTAACTTTTTTGATACAACCACGTCAGCGTTATCACCAACTTCAAATAGTCCGCCTCACGACTACGTGACTTTGCATAGTTAAAAAGTGACTTTTATCGCACTTCTTAAGCTATTTTTGGATTCAAAAGAGAACAAAGATAACATTCAGTTGATGGATTGCCAGTAGAGAAGCTAAGCAATGGTGCACAGAGACGGCAAAACCGATACACTCCGCAGTGTTTACGCTTCATTTCTAGGAAATCAGCTTCGACAGACTAAATCCAAACTGTCTAACACTCCCCCTGAGTCATCGTAAATTTTCTAAAATAGCCGCAAGAGATTGACCTTATGGCAAACCCTTGAAATTTGGATAGTACTTAAGGCGTTTGATACCAGTCCATACGTGCTTCACTTATGGATATGAACGATTATAAAAAGCTATCTCCCTAAGTGCTATTGAAGAAAAAATGGCAATTCCAATACCACAAACCTTTCCAGGAAACTTACTAAAGAGGCTGGGCAAAAACTAGTTTCAGAATAGACAAAAACGAGCATTTCCGCAGTTGGAGATGCTCGTTTTCTCATGTCATGGTTTATAATTATAAT
>NZ_JBEPLO010000023.1:0-39526 GCF_040545225.1 Streptococcus rupicaprae
AAATACTTATCGACCTGATTTTTGACAGTCTGTGGCACATAGCCTGTTAAATCGCCAATTTTCTGAAAGGACAAACCTTCTGAACGTAAAAGAATAGCTTGAAGACGGCGATGATAAGGCGCATAGCTTTGATTTTTCAAAGCTGCTTTTAACTCGTTAAGGTTATTTTGGGTGAATAAGTTTGTCATGTTTCTATTATAACATCTATTTTTGGTTTTGTTTTAGTATCAAAAGTTCACCAAGGCAAAGAGACCAGACAAAAAACGCGTACAATCAAAGGATTAACACTTTGATTATACACGTTATTTCATTACTCTATCCTTATAGATTTTTAGAACCTATGTTCACAGCTGATGATGTCCTCTTCACCGACCCTTGGCTGTTCGCTTTTTGGGCATTCGCCCAATACCTTCAAACTTCTGCCTAGAGCAGAACCAAATGGACGAATCTCAGCAAACTGTTTCCATAACTGTCTATTCTTAATGTTTTCCGAACCTTGTCACGATTCCATTTCAAAACTAGCACTCACAGCAAGAATATGCCTGAGCATGGCGTCATAGGCATTGACACTGTCTCGGTCTCGAACCGCTTCCAAAATCCTTCTGTGAGCTAGGCGACTGTCCTCTCGCAAGTCCTTGCCTTGAAAATCGCTGTTAATCAAGCTGATCGATTGATGAATGACGGGCAACAAGCTATCCAAGGCCAGATTGCCACTCATCTTAGCCAGCTGGGCGTGGAGTTGGACATCCAGCTGGACATGCTCTTCTGTCCCTTCATCATAGGACTGTTCAATGGCCTGGACAATCTCCTCTAGGAGCAGACAGTCTTGATCCGTAGCATATTGGGCAGCCTTGGCTGCTACTCGCGGTTCCAATAGGAGACGAATCTCAAATAAATCGTGCGTCAGCTTGGTGGTATCTTTGATAAAAGTGAAACCTAAAGGGTCATCAGCTACGCCTTTTTTCCCGCTAATATAAGTTCCTGATCCTTGGCGGACCTCCAGGATATTGCGTGCAGCTAACCGGCGGACTGCCTCACGAACGGTACTACGGCCAACCTCTAAAATGTCCGCTAAAACATACTCGTTAGGCAGGCGACTGCCCGTCTCCAACTGGTGTTCGACAATATAATCGACCAAGCGCTCTGCGGCCAAATCTGCTAAGGGTTGACTAGTCTTCTTCATATCGATCTCCTTTACTGTTATTATAGCGAATTTTTTCGACATTTTAAACTAGAAAACCGATAAATTCAAGAACTTTTAGGCCTTATAGCCGAAATTTGGAATAGCTGTCCAACGCTCCTTAAAGAGGCGGACCACTTGCTTGGGATCACGATTGCGGCTAAAGAGGCCCTTATGATTCCCTTTGACCCGAATTAAGCTCACATTGGTCTCAAAGTCCGCAAAATTCCAAACCTGTTCTCCCACAAAATAAGGCAGACTATCAAAAACCTCATGATTCGCTTGGTAATAATCGCATTGGTATTCCTCTGTATAAGGGATATCCCAAAGCGAATGGTAGCCTGGCAAGGTATCCGCACCATACTCCGTAAACATAATCGGCTTATCTGGGTAAAGGCGATGCCAGTCTTCCAGCTCCTCTCTCAAGTGGGCTTTGGCATCCTCTAATTCTGCATGGTCCTTGTACCAACCGTAGTAACGATTGAGGCAGATGACATCAATCAAATCGGCCACTAAATCTTTGCCTGGCATGGCCATCATGATATTGACCAGAGTCACTGGACGCTTCTGCTGGTCTAGGTCACGATAGAGCTGGATCAGCGGTTCAAAATACTCTCTAGCACCTGCTTCATGAGAAGACGGTTCATTAGCCACAACCCACATGACCACGCAAGCATGGTTTTTATCGCGTTTAACTAATTCTCGAATCACCTCTTCATGAGCCTCTTTGGTCTTCATGACGGTCCAGGTATTATCTGGCTCAGCCTTATCGCCCAAGAGGTCAAGAGCTGCTGTAAAGTTCTGGAACAGCCCTACTGCTGGCACTTCATCAATGACAACAATTCCCATGCGATCCGCCAAACGCATCATCTCCTCAGAGTAAGGGTAATGAGAGGTTCTAAAGGAGTTGGCGCCGAGATCTTTCAGCAGGTTCAAATCCATTAGGTTAGCAGCTTCGTTGAGGCCACGGCCGTTAATGTAGGTGTCTTCATGTTTGCCAAACCCTTTGAAGTAGAAGGGCTGATTATTAATCAAAAACTGAGCATTTTTGACTTCAACCTTGCGGATACCAAAGGCTTCATCGTAGTTATCCACCAGCCTTTCGCCATCAAAGAGCTCGACCCGACAAGTATAGAGGTAAGCCTTCAGAGGTTGCCACAGGGTAACCGAGTCAAGGACAAGCTCCTGGTCTGGATGCCCTTGGGCAAGCACCTTTCCTGCCTCATCTAAGAGGCTTACCACTACCTTGGAAACCTCTCCCGCTTCGACAGCAACCTTGACCTTGGCTGTTTTTAAGTCTTCAGACAAGTCGTAAGAGATGACAATGTCTTCGATATGAAGCTTAGGGCGTGTATAGAGCTTCACGGGGCGGTGGATGCCGGCATAGTTAAAGAAATCAAAGTTTTCCTTCACCACTTTCTTGATGCTGCCATCTGGCATCTTCTTTTCTAGATAATTCCCAACAGGAAGGGTGGTGTAGTTCAATTCATTATTGGCACAAACAGTCAAAACCAAGGGTTTTTGAGCCAAATCTTCTGCTGTTAGAACCACTTCAAAGGGGGTAAAGCCACCCTTATGCTCACCAGCCAAACGGCCATTGAGGTAGACCTTGGCCTGGTGGGTCACTGAGCCAAACCGTAGCACAGCCTCTTCGTCTTCAGCAATTTCAGGTAAATCAAGCACACGCTCATACCAGTTATCCCCGATGAAAAGACGCTTGTTCTTATCGACCAGCACATCATTAAAGGAAGTCGGCACCACCATTAACTCACTCTCTGGATCATCAGATAGCCGTTTGTGGGCATGAGGCGTGTAATTCCCTTGCTTAAATTGCCAAAGGCCATTGAGGTCATAGACCTTACGTTTTGCAGATAATTGTGGGTATAGCATCTCTTTTTTCTCCTATCGTTTAATATCGTGAGCTCCCTGGCTCATCAGCTGTTCAATATCCTTCTTGGTGACGATATTGATATCTCCTTCAATGGTATGCTTAAACTTGAAACTAGCCATAGCCGTCTCTAGAATGGCTTGATTGGGCAAGCCTTCTAACAAACCGTAGATAATGCCTGCTGTAAAGGCATCCCCTGTTCCAACACGGTCTAAGACCTGAATGGATTCCCGATCTGTCTCATATAACTGGTGGTTTTCCCCATCGTAAAGATAGGCCTTGAGGATGTATTCATTGGTCGCACCAATTTCGCGCTCTGTAAAAGCGATTTTTTGAAGCCCATAGCGATCAGCCATTTCTGCTAACACCTGTTCTAACAAGGCACGATCTCTGTAGGGTCTGGCAAAACCAAGGACATCCTTCAAATCCCTTCCTTCTTCTGTTGGAAGGGAGATCGGCTCTAGACCGATGCAAATATCCGCTAAAGCAACTAATTTGGACAAGGCCTGGCGCGCCTCTTCAAAAGATTCCCAGAGGCTTTCTCGATAATTGAGGTCAAAGGAAATCGGAATCCCCTTCTCTCTGGCTCGGGTCATCAAAGCTAAGGCTATCTCATAGATTTCTGGATTGAGGGCGACTGTAATCCCGCTGATATGCAGCCAGCCCATCTCCTCACAGATAGCCTCTAAGTCATAATCGGACAACCGAGACTCATAAAAGGCGGAGTATTTCCGATCATAGAGCACCCGGCTCGATCGCAGGGAAAAACCTTTCTGGTAGTAATAGATGCCTAATCGCTCCCCCGATTTAACCATGTAGTCCTGACCAATCTGATGAGTGAATAAGAACGATTCTGCCATATGACCCACGTCATTGTCAGGAATCGCACTTACCAAAGACACCGAGTAACCCAACTGCCCTAGAGTAGATAAGACATTTAGCTCCGAGCCCCCAAACTGACAATCTAAAGTCGTCGCCTGCGTCAGAGTTTGGTGCTGCGGTGGGGACAAACGAAGCATTATTTCACCAAAAGCAATAATTTTTGACATGAGAACCCCTTCTCTATTTAAATCCACCGATGAGGTGTCGATAGACCAAAAGACCAACCCTAGCTGATCTTTTTAGTCTTGATAGTCTTTGAAAATCAATGATAGCTGGTGTTAACTCGCTTCGATGAACTCCAGTTCTATCATCAGCTTCGTTTTCTAAACTAGATTGATTTTCGTTGAGCATAAGCGACGTTAATCTTCGTCAAATTGATCGACCTTATACTGACTCACGTCCACATAATCCATATCTGACAATGGCACATTTTGAGCGATTGCTTGCGCACGTTCCTTATCCTTAGCCGCTCTCATCACGTGAATTTTCTCTTGGATACGAGCCATCTCCTCGCTATCTAGTTTGTAGAAGCGCATGAGGAAGAGGGAGAAGCCTAAGGCTACCACTGGAATGATGACAAACAAGGCAATCAAGGCCATTTTCAAATCACTTGAGTAAGCTGTTTCAACTGTCGGGTATTCTTTCCCAAAGCCAATAGCTGCCAAGACAAAACCAACCACCATCGGTGCAAAGGATGACGCAATAGAGTCGGTCAAGGAGAAGATGGTCCCAATCATCCCTGAGAGGTAACGTCCTGAAACAGAGGTTTCATAGTCTGTGATGTCAGCCCCCATGGTCAATACTAGACTAGATGGAGCTGTCGATGCATAGCGAGCGATGACAAAAGTCACAAAGAAAGCAATCGTGTAGAGGTCTAGACGACCAAAATCAACCATGCCAGGTTGGGCAACAGAGAGGATTGCTCCAAGAGCGACTAAACCTACAAGCCCTGCTTGAAGAGCGGCGACATAAGCAAACCTCAAGCCTTTACGACGTGCCAATTGAGCCACCCCAACTGTCACTAGGATCCCTGGGATAATGAGAAGAAGCGACATTTTTCCAGATAAGGCATAATCTCCAAAGATAATGCCGTAAAGCATCACTCCTACCACCGAATCCCCGAATAACTGCGCCACAAATTTTACAAAAGCTGCTGAGATAGATAAGACTTGAAGTGGCTTGTTGCCTTTGATCACCTTCCAGTAATCGCCAAGTTTGGTTTCTTTTGTTTTTTCACCCAAACCAAAGTATCGTTTATTATCTTTTTCCCAAATACCAATAATCGCCAGAATTCCTAGAACAGCTGAGATAATGACAACTGTTAGGAACAGTTCTTGGAAGAAACTTGGGGTAAAGCCGCCATGTTTAGGAACAAGGGTACCTGAGACGTACATCTGGCTACCAGAGAACATGACCGTTGTCGCAATCCCATCCACGATGTTAAAGACTGGACGTTGTTTTGGATCGTTGGTCAAGGCTACCTGACCTGCCTTGGTGATGGTCTGTTGCAGGGAGTAGCCAATTTTATGGATAATCAAGATCAAAATAAACAGAGGGAAACGCAGGCTCTCACTCACCTGGCTCAAACCAAGTAGCATGAAGAGCGAAGTTGCTGTAATGACATTACCGATAATCAAAATCGGCCGATATTTCCCAAACTTCGTATCTGTCTTATCAATAATAACCCCAATCGTTGGATCAATGAACCCGTCAAAAATACGGATATACCCCATAAGCTGACTAACAAAAATCGCAGCTAGTCCAAGCACCCCTGTTGAGAGATAAGTAATGAAACTAAAAGCAACCAAGTAGATATTGGTTGAGGTATTGTTCATAGCAAATAGGATAATCTGCCATAACTTGGCACGGTTGTAAGCGACATCCTCGCTTCTTTCGACTGTATTTTGACCCATGCTGAGCCTCCTCCTTTTTATCGCTTTTTTTGTAAGCGGTTTTCTTATGCTTTTATTTTAATATTCATCAGATGATTTGTCAACAGTTTTTTGGTATTTTTTGGAAAACAGTCCGAAAAAGACTGAATTCGTCTGATTATTATTGCTTTAGAGCTCCTTTGACCCTACAAAAGGCCTTGCTCTCTCATTTTATGCTATAATGGAAAATGAAACACAAAGCAGTATACGCAACAAGACCTCTTCTGACTTGTTGACCATTCCCGAAAGGAGACCCCTATGTCTTTTGATGGTTTTTTCCTGCATCATTTGACCCGTGAATTGCAGGCCAATCTCTTGGGTGGCCGTATTCAAAAAATTAACCAGCCCTTTGACCATGAGTTAGTTTTAGCCATTCGCAACAACCGTCAGAGCCACAAGCTCTTACTATCTGCCCATCCTGTCTTTGCCAGAATCCAGCTGACAGAGACAACTTTTACCAATCCCCCTGTGCCCAACACCTTCACCATGCTCATGCGCAAGTACCTGCAAGGGGCTGTCATCGAAAGCATTGAACAGATTGGCAATGACCGGATTTTAGAAATTGCTGTTTCTAACAAAAACGAGATTGGTGACCATATCCAAGCCACTCTTATCATTGAAATCATGGGCAAGCACTCCAATATCTTACTAGTTGATAAGAGCAGCCAGAAAATTATCGAAGCCATCAAACATGTTGGCTTTTCCCAAAATTCCTATCGGACCATCCTGCCTGGCTCCACCTATGTTCTTCCCCCTCAGACAGACGCTCACAATCCATTTACCATTCCGGATGATAAACTGTTTGAAATCCTCTCAACGCAAGAACTCTCCCCTAAAAACCTTCAGCAGGTCTTCCAAGGCCTAGGCCGTGACAGCGCAGAAAGCCTAAGTCAAACGCTCACGAGCAATCGTCTGAACAATTTCCGAGACTTCTTTGCCCAGGCCACCGCTGCTAATCTCACAGAAAAGTCCTTCGCCCCTGTCCTTTTCGAAAATAGTCAGCAGACCTTTGAGACCCTCTCTGAAGCCTTAGATACCTTTTATCAAGATAAGGCTGAACGTGACAGGGTGAAACAGCAGGCCAGTGAATTGATTCGTCACGTTGACAATGAGCTCGAAAAAAATCGTAACAAACTTATCAAACAAGAAGCTGAGCTATTGGCCACCGAAAATGCTGAAGAATTTCGCCAAAAAGGGGAGCTTTTGACCACTTACCTCCACCAGGTCCCCAACGACCAAGACCAGGTTGAGTTGGACAACTACTACACTGGCCAAACCCTCCTCATCGCCCTAGACAAGGCATTGACCCCTAGTCAAAACGCCCAACGCTATTTTAAGAAATACGCCAAACTAAAAGAGGCTGTCAAACATCTGACCAGCCTGATTCAAGAAACCAAGGAAACCATTACCTACCTGGAAAGTGTCCAAACCTTGCTGTCCCAAGCCAGTCTATCCGAAATCGCAGATATCAGGGAAGAATTGATTGAGACTGGCTTTATCCGTCGTCGCAACCGTGAAAAGCATCAAAAGCGTCAGAAACCTGAACGTTACTTGGCAACAGATGGCCAGACCATTATCCTGGTCGGGAAAAACAATCTCCAAAACGACGAGTTGAGCTTTAAGATCGCTAAGAAAGAGGAACTCTGGTTTCACGCCAAAGATATCCCTGGCAGCCACGTCATCCTCACAGGTAACCTAGACCCTTCTGATGAAGTGAAAACAGATGCTGCTGAGTTAGCTGCCTATTTTTCCAAAGGGCGCTATTCTAACCTAGTCCAGGTGGACATGATCGAAGCAAAAAAACTCAACAAACCGACTGGTGGAAAACCTGGCTTTGTGACTTATACCGGGCAGAAGACCCTGCGGGTCACGCCTGATGAAGCCAAAATCAAGGCCATGAAGATCCAGGGAGAAAGCCAATGACCATCCGACCAGCAAACCCGGCTGACGCCCAAGCACTTCTGGCTATCTACGCCTATTATGTCAAGGAGACCGCCATCACCTTCGAGTACGAGGTGCCGACTGTGGAAAACTTCGCCCAGCGGATTCGGACAATCACACAAGGCTTTCCCTACCTGATCTTTGAAGAAAACAACCAAATCTTAGGCTATGCTTATGCCGCTCCCTACAAGGACCGTGCCGCCTACGATTGGACCGTAGAACTGTCCATTTATGTCCATCCAAAGGCTAGGCAAAAAGGGATCGGGCAGGCCCTCTACGATGCCCTAGAAAAAAGATTAGACCAGCAAGGTATCGTCAATCTCCTCGCCTGCATCTCGCTTCCGAATGAGGCCAGTATCCATTTTCACCAAAAACGTGGCTACCAAGAAGTCGCCCATTTCAAAAAAATAGGTTTTAAATTCGATCAGTGGCACGATATCATTTGGATGCAGAAACGCTTGTCAAACTAAGAACCTGTATTCACAATAGGGATGCTAAGCTAATTAGGCTAGTTTTTGTCCAAATGAGAACAGTTTTTTGCAGGGATATTGCCCGTATTTCCAGAACATCTGATAGTTAGTAAGCTAAAATTAGCCCATTCTAGTCAGTGTTTCTGTTGTGAATACAGGTTCTAAGTACGATCCTTTGGATTACCCCTCTAAGAAAGATCAAAATGAGACAACCTAAGTAAGGAAAATCAGCGTGACTAGAGAGCTGACCGACAACTGCCTTGTCTGCTTTTGCATTTCTGAATACAGGTTCCACCACAATTAACAAGCACAAAGCCCTTGCTAGGATGCTGTTCCTAACAAGGGCTTTATCAGTATTAGTCACTATGGCTTACGGTGAATTGAGTGGACACCAGGACAAAAACTTAGCTTCCTAGTGAAAGAGATGGCTCTCTGCTTATCCTAGAGACAGTCATACTCTTTGAAATTCAAAGATAGCCCTTGTCAACTCGCTTCGATCAACTCCCACGACGTACGCATGAAGAAAATGCATGCAACCATTTTCTAGCTACATGCATTTTTTCAAAAAAATTCTTGAAAATGTTCCGATAGTCGGTACTATTTTGTTCATTTCTCAGAAATTATACCACAAATTTTATCAAGAAAGCACACTAATTCCCTGAAAATTTGTTTTCTGAAATCTAAGAACCTGTATTCACAATCGGGATACTAAGCTAATTAGGCTAGTTTTTGTCCAAATGAGAACAATTTGTTTCAGGAATAATGACCGTATTTCCAGGACATCTGATAGTGAGTAGGTTAAAATTAGTCCATTCTAGTCAATGTTTCTATTGTGAATACAGGTTCTAAGTTTTCTTCATGCGTTTGGCGTGATCAACTCCAGCTCTATCGTCAGCTTCCTTTCCTAGGCTAGATTGATTTTCTTTGAGGATCACCCTGAGCTGACTGACCCTTGACCCAGCCCATTAAGCATGGTAATCTTCCGCCACTTCCAAGTCATCCGGCACAAGGGCCAAATACTGCTCCAGAACAGCCTTCGCTTTTGCCTGCTGGCCGTATTCGCGTAGCAGGTAGCCATAGTCTTTAAGAAAGTCCGGATTATCTCTCAGGTCTGGGAACAAATCCCCATACTTCTCTAGTGCCTGATCAGACTCTAGAGCCTTGTAGGCCTTGGCTATCTGCCAGCGGGTCAAGACATGGTCCAAGTCCTCGCGCTCTAAATCTAGCAAGTCCTCATACCTCTCCTGCTCCAAATAGAGCGACGACAGGCGCAAATCGATTTCTTCCAAATCGTCTGCCCATTCCTTGGCCACCAAAAGATGCGCTTCTGCCTGCTGGCTATCCTTCAACTCATAGGCATACTGGGAGGCCAGCAGCAAGGCCGGGACTGCCATCGGATTGTGGCCGAGGTAGCCCTCCAAAAGCGCCAAAGCCTCCTTGGTCTGGTGCTCCTCGTGCAAGGATTGGGCGTAGAGATACTCATAGCCTTCAAAATCAGGATTGAGCGACTCTAACTGCTTGAAATAAAGATTGGCCCTTTGGTATTCCTTTTGGTCAAATAGCAGAGCTGCCAATTCAAACAAGGTCTGGTCATCGTATTCTAGCTCGATAGCCTTTTCCAGAAATTCAATCGCCGCCTCAAACTTACCTAGATGGGCATAGGCATAGCCGATTCGCTGGTAGGTGGAAATACCCGTCGCCTCATAGATGTCACGGTTATCCAGCGCTGCATAATGGTGAATGGCAGACTGATAGTTTTCCAGCTCCAATTCCATTTCTGCCAGGCCAAAACGCAGCAAGGGCTCGTCAGAGAGCTGAGTGGCTTCTAGCAGCTTTTCTTTGGCGACATCTGCCAAGCCCTCCAACTGGTAAAAATCTGCCTTGGTAACCAAGGCCTCTACATAAAAGGGGCTTGCCTCATCAAAAGTATCCAGGTAGGCAAAGGCTGCTTCAGTCTGCCCATCTTCCATGGCAATCCCAGCCAGATTGAGCCCCAATCCTGGAAAGTGTGGCAGGAGCTTCTCATATATTTGCTTGGCCTGGGGGAAGAAGCCGATATTTTCCAAATACTCCCCCAATTCGAGCAAGACTTCTGGTGAATCTTCAGCCAAGGCTTCCTGAAAATAGCCTTCTGCCCTGTCCAAATCCTGAAGCGCCAAGGCCTCGATCACGGTTTGACTCTTAGACATGTTCGGTCGTCTCCTCCTCTTCTACATAGAGGCCACTGTAGGCCTTGTACCACTTAAAGATAGCCCCGATAACAACCTTGACAGATGCATAAGCCGGAATCCCCAAAAGGACGCCCCAAATGCCAAAGAACCGACCAGCCGTCAAGAGGACAAACAAAATGGTAATGGGATGAATTTTCAAAGATGACCCGATGATCAGTGGCGTTACAAAACGGCCTTCAATGGTCTGCTCAACGATAAAGACAATCACAACCTTGACAAACATGCTTGGCCCCGCAATCAAGGCTACCAACAAGGCCGGAATCATGGCCAGAAAACTACCAAGATAAGGCACCAAGTTAAGAACTCCTGCCAATACTGCCAAGGTCAGAGCATACTCTAGCCCGACAATCGAAAATAGAATAGCAAACATGGCAGCCACAATCGTTGCCACAGTAATCTGCCCTCGAACATAGTTGGAGAGCTGGGCATTGACATCGTGGAGGATATTGCCAACTGGCAAACGCCATTTCGTTGGCAAGTACTGGGTAATAGCCCGATTCATCTGATCCCCATCTCGCAAGAGATAAAAAAGAATGAAGGGCATGATGATCACTGCAACCACAATTTGTGACGCCGTTGAGACTAGATTACTGACCCAATTCACCGCACTGCTGGAGAAGTTTCTCGCAATATCTGTAATCTGATAGGTCAAGGAATCCAGAAATTCATTGATTTGGGGCCTAAACTGGGCAAAGCGATCATCTTTGATCAAGTCCTCCACAAGACCTTCGACCTGATTAAAGTAAGCAGGCAAATTGCTCGAAAAGCCAACAACTTGTTCCTGGACATTAGGAATGAAAACCGCCAAGCCCCAGATGATAAGCAGCGACACCAAAATAAAGACCACGGAAATCGCCCAAACTCTAGGCATCTTATGGCTTTCTAACCAGTCGACCGCAGGCTTCATCATATAGTAGAGGAGCCCCGAAAGAATCACGGGCAACATCATGACTGAGCCTAAAGCAATGATTGGCTTAAAGAGAAAAGCCACCTTGGTCATCATAAAAAGATTGACAAAAATAAGTAGGCTGACCAAGAGAACGGTCACCGATTGGTTATCCGCAAACCAGCGGTAAAACCAGGATTGTTTGTAATGTTTTTCATCTTTCATACACAAAACCTCACTTTCTTCCTGTTTTTATTGTACCATTTTCTGGCTCATTTTCGTCTCCCAACCTCAGTTGTCCTTAAATTTTTGGAAAAGGCATCTTCTTTGACGAAAAGCTTCCCATTTTATGCTATAATTTACCTAAAAGAATAAAGGAGCTCCCTATGACTGAAACTGTTTATTTTGGAACCTATACTCGCCGCCAATCTGAAGGTGTCTATAAAGCCCAGTTCGATACTGAAACTGGACAACTCAGTGACCTCCGCTTGGTCGCTAAAGAAGCAAGTCCTACCTATTTAGCCTTCGCTGAAAACGGACAGCTCTACACAGTCGGGGCCCAAGCTGATGAGGGGGGCGTTGCTGCTTTCGACGCTGACTTTACCCCGCTCAACCATGTCGTCGAAGAAGGCGCACCGCTTTGCTACGTCGCTGTTGACGAAGAGCGCGGCCTGGTCTATGGGGCCAACTACCACAAGGGGCAAGTCCTGGTTTACAAACGCCAGGCGGATGGCAGTCTAACTCTGGCTGACAAGGCCCAACATGAAGGCAATGGTCCTCACGAAAACCAAGCTTCTGCTCACGTTCACTACACTGACCTAACACCTGACAAGTACCTTGTGACATGTGATCTGGGGACAGATGAAGTCACCACTTACGATGTCGCTGACTCTGGCAAGTTGACCAAGCTAGCCAGCTACAAGGCCGCTCCAGGTGCTGGCGCCCGCCATATTGTCTTCCATCCAACACAAAAAATCGCCTACCTCATGTGCGAATTGAATTCGACCGTTGAGGTCTTGATCTACGATGGCCGCGGTGAATTTGAGCACCTGCAAACCATCTCAACCCTGCCGGATAGTCATACCGGTTTCAACGGCACCGCTGCTATCCGCATTTCTAACGACGGCAAGTTCCTTTACGGTTCTAACCGTGGCCACGATTCTATCGTGGTTTACAAGATCTTACAAGATGGCTCTCTTGAAGTCTTGGAATACGCTCCAACCAACGGCAAAAATCCCCGTGATTTCAATTTGACGCCTGATAACAAGCACCTGATTGCTGTTCATCAGGATTCTGATAATGCGACTGTCTTTGAACGCGATCCAGAAACAGGTAAACTCACTGAACTCTCACACGACTTTATCGTTCCTGAGGCGGTTTGCGTGACATTTTTCTAGAAAACTCTTATAATACAATTATCAAATAGAAATTAGAGGATTTATCAATGGATAAGGCAAAAGAAATTTTTGAACAACTGCAAACCATCATCAAAGATGGCGACTTCGACAAGGCAAAGACCCTTCTTGAGGACAACAAGGACTCCCTCGGTGAGTACTTCGAACAAGCCAAAGCTCTTCTCTCTGGCAGCGAAGGCTTAGACGGTATCCTTGACAAGGTCAAAGGAATCTTTGGCAAGTAAACAGAAGAAGTTTACTTGTCTTTCTAACCATAAAGAGGAGTCTGGGACTAACATAACCCAGGCTCCTCTTTCAGTTTATTTATACTTCGAAAATGGCCTAAGAAACGAAGCTGATGATAGAACTAGAGTTCACCGAAGCCAATTGACAACGGCTAGGTTTGAGTTTAAAAGAGTATTAACTGCTAAGCTACCGGTTTCTAACAGTAAATAGAATCCGCTCCTTGCTACATGAAAGCAGGGAGTTTCGAGGTTTGAAGCAATCTCCTCTTAGTAAAGAATCAAATAAGAAAGACTAGTCCAAGAGGATCTATAAAGGAGTCAAGCAAGTCCAGAGAGCTCTCTTTCCCCTGGAATCTCTCGTTCTTCAAGTAGCACTCGGACTAGCCTATACTAAAAGAGAGCGGGACAACAATCGGTAATCCGCCAGAATTCGATTTCCCCTCACTCTTTCATTCCTAGGTTCAGGCTGAAATGGTCTATTCCCAGACCGTTTTTGATACTGACTCCGTCAGCTCTATTTCCAACTTCCAAAGGTCCCTCGGACTTTTGGAATTATGCAGGGGCAACTCTGAAACTGGCAAAGTAAGCATTGTCTCTTTCCAATTTCTAGAAGACAACCTTAGGCAGTCTAACACCAGGATGTCCAAGCTACCAACCACTGCGTCTTGCTCGACAATTCAAAAACAATTGAGAGGCTAGGACTGAGTCCCAGCCCCTTTCAGATATTTTTTCCTATGAACGACTATCCTTAAATTTCACAACGACGCGGAGCTGGCGCTCAGGATGAACGGTTAAGTCCACCATCTGAACTCGGGCTTCCAAGATATCCCCATGCCCATAGTAGAGCATACGACTAATCAGCGTGTTGCGGTCTTTGGGAATATAGCCCAGCTTCTTGCCCTGATAAAAAATGGCGACCGCTTCTGAATCATAGGGATTGGTCGGCTCAGCCAGCAGGTCCACATAGGTGCCCGGCTTCAACTGATCCACCACTTCCAATCCGTCATAATAGTTAAAAGCCGCCAAGTGAAAATCTTCCACATTGCGACTTGGTTCGTAGCTTGTAAAGGTCATAGGGAGCTCCTTTATGATTGGTATTGATATCTCTATTTTATCATAAAATGGGAAATTAAGATGAGACTTTTGTAAGACTATCTAACAAAGCATCTAGTACTTATTAATCCTATTAACCAAACAGCACAAAATATGATATGATAGAAACAGAATATATACGAGGTGAGTTATGAGTAAGAAAGTCATTCAGGTTGTTGCTGCTGCTATTAAAAAAAACGGAAAATATTTCTGCGCCCAACGTCCTGAAGGGAAAAGTCTAGGAGGTCTATGGGAATTTCCAGGTGGCAAGCTTGAATCTGGCGAGTCACCTGAAGAGGCACTTGTAAGAGAAATTCAAGAAGAATTTGCAAGTGTGATTCAGATTTTAAGCTATATTAACGAAGCTTCTTATGACTACGACTTTGGCACTGTTATCATGAAAACCTATGAGGCCGAACTACTATCTGGAGAGCTAACGTTATTAGAACACCAAAATTCCACTTGGTTAGCTCCTTCAGAACTACATCAATTAAACTGGGCTCCTGTCGATCGCCCGGCCGTTGACCTATTAAGCAAAAAATGAGATCCATCTGAACCTCATTTTATTTTGTCGTTAAATAGTGGAACAGGTCAGTTTTGACAGGATCTTTGAGCGTAAAAAGCATACTCACAACACTTTCACCTGCTCTCTCCATCTCCTCAGCACTGCTTTCAATATAATCCAGAGGCCCTAAATAATAGAAGTCTCCACCTTCCGCATCGTCTTTGATAACGAATAATTCTAACCGTAAACTATTTTCATGAGAGCCAATGATTTGTTTCACATCTGGAGAGTCTAGGGTTCGCTTATTTTTAGAGAACCATCTCAAGGTCGATTCATTGAGAAGTTCATCTTCATACTTGATGGTATCGCTAATGTCATCACTCTTATGATAGGTAACAAAAATCGGACAAGAGTTGGTATCCTTATCAATTTTGTAGCCACCAATATTAAGTGGTGGTTCATCCCGTTTAACATTCAGTAATTTGAGGACTTCACGACGAGAATATTTCTGCCCAAGTGTGAATACCTGTGGATAGTCTTTAGACTTCAGCAAACCAGTCTCAATCACATCTCTAAAGAATGCTAAATAAGTTGGATTGTGTTGCAATTCTGCCAAAACTTGCTCATTCAGCAGATAAACTTCATTATCTTTGCTTACCAATGAATCTGTACCAAAACGTTTTTGCTCCTGTGCTTTGAGAAAGGTTAAATTCAATACCCCTTCCACAGAGGCAATCACGTCGCTTGAAATATCTAAATCATTGGCAATCAAGGTTTCAAAATAAGCGTCAAATGAAATCTGACCATCATTTTCAAGGAGCAACTGCAACAAGATAAGTTCATGCTGGCGTTTACTACTCAAACATTCAAAGGTAATAAAAGATAGGAAGTTTTTAGGGATCTCTTCAAAATGCACGTTTTTATCACTAAACTTGCTCACCACATCCGCGTAGTCTTTGAAGGCATTATTATCAAAAAACGTTAACGGGTCAATTCCGTTATAGGTTACAAAGTCTTTCAAAAACGGTTGACGACCTAATTTATTTTCCAAATCAATGTAACTATCTCGCAAAATTTTTATACTGGACAGACTAGTATTGGTAATAGACTCAAAAATCTGTTTCCGAGCAATCTCTTCAAAATTAATCGCTGTTAAACCGCTGATCAGATTGGCTTCACGCACCTCACGTCTGTAATTATCCTTGTTCATGGACTGATCTCCAAAAAGAGCTACTGGAATGAGGTAGTTATTCCGGTAATTTCCGATAAAATCAATAATGGTCACGTAGTCTTTCGACTGGTGCTTACGTAAACCACGGCCTAACTGTTGGACAAAAATAATGCTTGATTCGGTATTACGAAGCATGACTACCTGATTGACACTTGGAATATCAATTCCTTCATTGAAAATATCAACCGTCAAGAGATAATCCAACTGACCATTTTCAAGTTGTTTGACCGCTTCTTCCCGCACAGCCTGGCTATCATCACCGGTCAAGGCCTGGGTTCGGAAGCCCTTTTGATTGAGAAGAAGAGGTAACTCCTTTGCTTCATTCTTGCTGGAACAAAACATAAGACCGCGAACCGATTCGCCACTATGACCATAATAGCCAATCTTATCAACAATATGGTTAACACGCGCTTCAGAGATCAAATTGGAAAAATCAACATCATCACTGATGAGCTCACCATTAACGGTAATATCCGTCACCCCAAAATAATGGAAGGGACACAACAACTCCGCATCCATGGCATCCTGTAAGCGAATCTCATAGGCGATATTGTAATCAAAGAGCTCATAGATGTTTTGACCATCAGTCCGCTCAGGAGTGGCTGTCATTCCCAGCAAGAAATCCGGTTCAAAGTAGTTCATGACTTTTTTATAGGATTCTGCTCCTGCCTTATGGACCTCGTCGATCAAAATATAGTCAAAAAAGCCTGGAGAAAAACGATGTAAATGCTCATCGCGTGATAAGGTTTGAATCGTCGCAAAGATATACCGTTTCGCCGATACATCGACTCCTGCCTTGTAAAGACAGGCCTCATCATCAGAAAATCCAAGCACACGCTGAAAACTTTCCAGAGATTTGCTTAAAATCTGTTCGCGATGGACAATAAAGAGCACGCATTCTGGACTGACCTGAAGCACATCAAAGGCTGATAAATAGGTCTTACCAGTTCCCGTCGCAGAAATCACAAGAGCCTTCTTTGCACCATTATCACGCACTCCCTGCAAACCAGCCAAGGCCTCTTCTTGCATCACATTAGGCTTGATTTGCTTTGTTTGGTAATCAGCAGATACTTCTTCCTCTACACTTGTCACCTGAATCACAGGTTTGCGCTTACGTTTGTATGATTCAATAATATCAGCACTCAATGGTCGTGATAAATCCCAAATCCTGTCAAATTCTTCCTTAGTCTGATAAATCAAATCCCCATTATCTGTCGAGTTGAGCTTGATATTCCACCCATAATTTTGCTTCAAGGCTGTCGCTGTTAAATTAGACGACCCAGCAATCAAAACTTGTTTGTTGTCCTGTTCAAACAAATAGTATTTGGAATGCAACTGCATGGATTCCTGAGAAATTCGGGCTTCCACATTTGGCAATTTCAACAAGTCATACATGGCCAAAGGGTCATTAAAATCAAGATACGGTGAAATCAAAATTTTCCCCTGAACCCCACGCGTAGCCAAATCGGCCAGCTGCGCCTTAATCATAGAAATCCCAGACTGGGTCACAAAAGCCACCGAAAAGTAAAAAGCCTTACTTTTAAGCAACTCCTCCTGCAAATCCGTCAGAACAAACCGCTTCTCTTCAGCTTCTCTTCAGCATTATTAATCAAAATCTTGGGCGCATAGGTCACATCCCTAAACCGCACCCGATCAATAAACCCAAATCGCATCGACTCTAATAACTGAGCCTCAAAAGCTGATCCCATAAAAATAGTCCTATCTAGTTGATAGAACTATTATCTAATATATTGGGAGGGATGTAAAGGGGGAGAAAAATCAAATTTTAAGGACTATTTATTTAAATTAATTGATTGGTATATTAATCCTATCTAAACCGATCCACATATAATCCATAATATAGATTATAAACATCTTCAATATAGTCGTCAGAATTATTTACACCTCTTATAACTCTTTTGATATTTTTAACTGAATATTTTTCATCATCTTTTCCTAGTCCTTCAACTATATTTCTAATTAAAATATAGATACTGTGCCAATCATTCTGTGAATCATTTTGAGCAATATTTCTTGTTTTACAATGTAATAGTTTTTCAAAAACTCTAAAAATAGGTGGTCTTTCAAAGTCCTCTTTAATCAAAATCGCAATGATTAAATATTGTAAATTATCGTCTAAATTATTAAGTATCTTATATTTTTTCTTATACAACACAGTTTTATTTGCAATATATTTCTGTCGTTTTAATAAATAATTTTCTTGATTATATAACGCTTGAATAAGAGAAACTAAAAACATACTGATAAAAACATATAATTGCCAAGCAGTATCACTGCTATCTGGAAGTATATCTTTTATATTTCCTGTGAACATAAGTCTAGAAAGATAAAAATTTAAAATAGTGGATGCTAAGCTAATGAGAAGAATAAAAGATTTATTTATAAGAATAAACCTATTCAATAAAATAACCCAAAGGATTTCTATTATCCAAAAAATAGGACTAAGTAACCAAATATATGAAGTTAAAATCCACTTATTTAATAAAAAGTTAGCAACTAAATATGAAAACATAGAAAACGAGGGAACTAGAGTTATCCAAAAAATAATACTGCTAGTACTTATGCTTGAATCTCTATTATTAAAAAACCTAGTTGTGAACCCTTGATACTCTTTCAAGTTAATATGAAAAAGAGTTCTAAGGATTGCAAACAGCAATAAAGAGCAAACTAACAAATAAAATATTGTCCAAATCAAAATCATTTCCTCTAACTTAATCTTCAACTACATTTAAATTATTTTTACCGAATTTTTTCACTTCCTCGAAATTACTTTTAAATATATTATTCGACACACAATAATGGTAAATATTTCCACCAAGCCCTTTTTAGAGGCTCCTATCTTTATAATACGGAAGTCTGATATTTACACTATTACTTAAAACAAGATTTCCAACAGGCTTCATAATCTCTTCCTTATATATAACGTTAATATCATATTTTAGTTGGCACGTTTGAAAGATTCGAATTTCAAAGTTAATTATAGATTCACCAGATTCTATCACTGTATTGATAGGTATCGTATAGGTATTTCTATATGCTTTTCTCAACTCACAATAATTTTTCGTCGAATCTTCAACATCCCTATCTGCACCTAGAGGTGTACAAAATACACGTTCTTGTTCATTAAATAACAGAATCATCTCATAAATCTTATCATTAGATTCATTATATACTTCAAACTCAAGAAGTTGATTAGAACTATCATCAAAATCATTGAGCCAGTCAATTAAATTTTCATCAATAAGATTTTCTATATCACCACCATTTATACATTGAATACTTTTTTTATTTTCAGATAAAAGTTGTTTCCCTCCTTCTAGTTCTGGATAACTTCTATAAATCTGAATTTTATATACCCAGATTGTCAAATTAAGCTAGACATTTTATGTAACTCAGAAAAACTTGATAAGGTGTTTGATAGTTTAGTGATTTCCTAGGAATGTTATTTCGTCTATCAGCTATAGCTGATAACACTTTTTGAGACAAGCCATTAAAATCCATTTGTTTAGGTAGTCCATGACGTCTTAATACCCCATTTGAGTGTTGATTTAATCCACGTTGCCCAGGGCAACCGGGATCCGCAAAGAAAATATCAATATCGTGCTGGTTGGAAATCGTCTTCCAATTAGAGAACTCTTTCCCACAATCAAAGGTCATTGATTTAAAGAGGTGTCTTGGAAATCTTGAGAGCCATCTAGTTAGTCCTTGTTCAATATCACTAGTTTTTCGCCCCTTTGTTTGAAGCGTGATAATAGCTTTAGACTGCTTTTCTACCAAAGTGATAACAGCACTTTGAAAAGGCAACCCTTTTCATACTTTTAAGCAACTCCTCCTGCAAATCCGTCAGAACAAACCGCTTCTCTTCAGCATTATTAATCAAAATCTTAGGTGCATACGTCACATCCCGAAAACGCACCCGATCAATAAACCCAAATCGCATCGACTCCAACAACTGAGCCTCAAAAGCTGATCCCATAAAAAATAGTCCTATCTAGTTGATAGAACTATTATCTAATATATTGGGAGGGATGTAAAGGATAAAATAACTTTTTAGCTTAATTATAGCATCTTAGAAAGTATCTGTTTAATATCTGTTCGTATTTTGTCATATACAAGTCCCATCTCATTTTCAAAACCAATTCGTTCAGACGCGATCTCAACATGTTCATTTAAATATACTTCTAAATTTCTAAGCAGGAAATCACTAAAGTAACCCTTTTTAGCAAGTAAAATTATATCATTAATATTATTTGTCATAATCTTAGCATCAACTGATTCGTCAAAAAGAGTACTGTATTTTTCAAGAAGCGGAGTATTAGACAAGTTCCCTTTGAAATAGTATCTCCGTTCCTCACTAAGCACTGTACATTTAGTATACCAATAATCATTGATATATTTTTTTATCGTTTCTAACAACTGTATAGTAATTTCATTCGAGAAATCGCTATGATGGTTTCTTAGATAAGTAATTGAAGCACCTAAAATTTCCCCTATATTATCCTTTTCAATCACACCAAGTATTTCTAAATTTTTATTTCCTGTAAAAACTCTATCTGCTACAATTGATTCTAATATCTGAGACCTATACCGAGAAAATCTCTTCTTTGCAACTTTTTCCCAAGCGACACTATAGATATTTTCTTTATATATTTCAGTACTTTTATCCTTTGGTTCATACTTCTCTTCTTGCTCAATTAAATAATCCGAAAGATATAATCGTCCTAAACTTTTGCTATAATTTAGATCTTCATCATTTTCAACTATACGATAATGAATCGTTATATCCCCTGTATAATATTGAAAATAGATCTCTTCGTCAAAATATGTTGTGCACTTGACTATTATCATTTCTAAGTCTTTTAAAGAAAATTCGTAGAGATAATCACCAGAGTTTTTCGTTCCTATAATCTGTGTTCTAACTTCAGCTTCTTTATCAGACAGTCTTCTTTCACAAACTAAAATATTTTCTAACGGAACATTATCTTCCATAAAAATTTTAATTTTTGCTTTCGCTACAGTATTATCTTTTTCAACTATAAAGTAGGGCCGTACAGAGGCAAAACGTTTTTCTCTATTTTCAAGATACTCTTTTTCTTCACGGTCATTCCTTCTTTGTTCATCTTCATAGCGTATATTTCTTTCTTTTTCATTCTGACTACTGAAAATCAGAAAGGTTATAAGAATTGCTAAAGCTGATAAAACAACTTCATAGTAGTTTTTATTCGCCATAGATATAAAATTATACACACTAGCAGCCAGAGAGTTATAGTCTCTAAATAATGGTAATAAAAGAGCTATTGCAATAACAAACAAATAAAGCAAAATTTTGAAAAACTTTTTAAACAATACTTATCTCCCTTTTATTAATTTATTATCATTATACCAAAAACCCAGACTTTTAGACTGAGTACTTTATTTATATTCGCTTATTTAACCAACTTCTCCATCTCTTTAATGCGCTCTATAGTCGCACTACGAAATTGCATTTGGTCAATAAAGCCAAATTACATCGGCTTCAACAACTGATCCTCACAGGCTGATCCCATAAAAATAGTCCTATCTAGTTGATAGAACTATTATCTAATATTTTGGGAGGGATGTAAAGGAATCAGAGAATATTATATTCTTTTTTTACTTTTGAAGGAGTATTGATTAATCTTGGTTCCTTTAACTTTACATCATCATAGTTACTTTCATTGATATTGTGATTCAATAGATAAGTAAACATATCATCGTCATATGGTGAAATTAAATGATAATTTGGAAAGTGTATAGTAATATTTTGCTTAATATATTTTGAAACGACTTTTGAGTTATTATCTAATAATTTCACCGAATATTGAACTTGGCAAGGAGCATCAACTAATATATTGAACCTTATTTGATTAACTCCCTTATATAAACTCTGATTCACTCTAAATTGATATTTTAACTGTTTATAAGGTTCCTCTAATTCAACAATAGGGGTTAAAGTTCTATCCACAGGACCTCCACCACCTAAATTCATGACAAACTTTTTAACCGAGGTTGAATATGGTATTTCAATTTGAGATAATATCTGATTACCTTCTGCAACACTTAACTCTAACTTTATCGATTGCTTATAATCAGGTAAACTATTTGAAAAATGTCGTAATAGATTCTGATTATCCAACTCTTTTGAAAAGATTTTTTTAATATCTCCTTTTTTTAAAATTAGTTGTGGTAAAGGGACGGTCTCCAGCAGCATGGTTTTATCAACCACTTTATTTATGTAATATATATTTGCAATGATTATATTTGATCGACTTGTCTTATTGCCATTATTAAATATTATAAAATTAACTTGTTGTTTTTCCATGTCAAATCCTCTTTGAACAATAATATCCTCACAAAAGTATTTTTTAACTTTAACATCTCCAATAATCAAGTCTTTTATTAAAATACTATCTTTGCTATTTTCAACTATTATTTCATTTTCAATATAGTTCTTCAGTATCTCTGGTTTATTTGAATTATATATAATATTTCCTTGGAAAGTCTTAGGAGCATTTCTAATATCAATCCTATTAATTTTTACTTTTCCTATTAATTTTTTCCACAACCAAGTTACTGAAGCTAAAATAATAGTAACAAATATACTAGTTAGAATGCCACTAATAATATCAGTTTTAATAAAATACTCCATACTATCCCTCTTCCCCTCTTCTCATCAAGATAATTTATTATACTACCTTATTTCCCCAACTTCTCCATCTCTTCAATGCGTTCTTGAGTCGCATCGTATTTAGCTTGGTAGTCGGTTTGTTTGGCTTTTTCTTTTTCGACGATTTCTGGTTTGGCATTGGCGACGAAGCGTTCGTTGCTGAGTTTTTTGCCGACCATGTCGAGTTCTTTCTGCCATTTGGCGAGTTCTTTATTGAGGCGTTCGATCTCTTCTTCCACGTTGAGCAGGTCTGCGAGTGGGAGGAAGATTTCTGCACCTGTGATAACGGCTGACATGGCAAGTTCTGGGTTAGTGATACGTGATGAGATTTCAAGTGTTTCTGGGTTGGTGAAGCGTTTGATGTAGTTGATATTGGCTGCGAAGAAGTCTTCCAGCTGTTTGTCAGCAGTCTTGATGAGGATGGTAATTGGTTTGCTTGGGGCAACGTTGACTTCCGCACGCGCATTTCGCACGGTACGAATCAGGTCTTTCAAGCTTTCCACGCCTTTGTGCGCAGCTTCATTTTCAAAGGCCGCATCAACCGTTGGGTAGTCCGCAGTCACGATTGAGCCTTCAGCGTATTGGCCAAAGATTTCTTCCGTCACAAACGGCATGATTGGGTGGAGGAGACGAAGAATCTTATCCAGCGTGTAGAGGAGAACAGATCGGGTGATGACCTTCTCGTCTTCGTTGTCGCTGTAGAGGACCTCCTTGGTCAGCTCCACGTACCAGTTGGCGAACTCTTCCCAGATGAAGTTGTAGAGGATGTGACCAGCCACACCAAACTCAAACTTGTCAAAGTTCTCCGTCACTTTACCGATAGTCTCATTAAGGTTGTGGAGGATCCATTTATCCGTCACATTTCCAGCTTCACCGCTAGCCACTTTCGCCACATTTGCCGTCGCATCTACCAGCGTCAAGCCTTCATTGTTCATGAGGATATAGCGGGAAATGTTCCAGATTTTGTTAATGAAGTTCCATGAGGCGTCCATTTTTTCATAGGAGAAACGGACATCCTGTCCTGGGGCAGAGCCGTTGGACAGGAACCAACGAAGGGCGTCGGCACCGTACTGGTCGATGACATCCATAGGGTCAATCCCATTTCCAAGGGATTTGGACATCTTGCGCCCTTCTTCGTCACGGATGAGCCCGTGAATCAGGACGTTTTGGAATGGCTGGCGCCCAGTAAATTCAAGCGATTGGAAAATCATGCGAGACACCCAGAAGAAGATGATGTCGTAACCGGTTACCAAGGTCGAGGTTGGGAAGTAGCGCTTGAAGTCTTCCGCATCTTCATCAGGCCAACCCATAGTTGAGAAAGGCCAAAGGGCAGAGCTGAACCAAGTGTCAAGGACGTCTTCGTCCTGTTTCCAGCCCTCACCTGCTGGGGCTTCTTCGCCAACGTACATCTCACCAGCTTCATTGTACCAAGCTGGGATCTGGTGACCCCACCAGAGCTGACGAGAGATCACCCAGTCATGCACGTTTTCCATCCATTGGAGGAAGGTGTCATTGAAACGTGGTGGGTAAAATTCTACCTTGTCATCGGTCGATTGATTGGCAATGGCATTTTTCGCCAATTGGTCCATCTTGACAAACCACTGGGTTGACAAGCGCGGCTCAACTACAACACCTGTCCGCTCTGAGTGGCCAACAGAGTGGACCCGTTTTTCAATTTCAACAAGGGCACCGATTTCTTCCAACTTAGCAACCACTGCTTTACGCGCTTCAAAGCGGTCCATGCCCGCAAATTCACCAGCCAAGTCGTTCATGGTGCCATCGTCATTCATGACATTGACCTGTGGGAGGTTGTGGCGCTGACCAACCTCAAAGTCATTTGGGTCATGGGCTGGCGTGATTTTAACCACTCCTGTTCCGAACTCTGGGTCTGCGTGCTCGTCACCTACGATAGGAATCAGTTTGTTGACGATGGGGAGGACCACATTTTTACCGATTAGGTCCTTGTAGCGAGGGTCTTCTGGATTGACAGCGACAGCCACATCTCCCAACATGGTTTCAGGGCGCGTGGTCGCGACCTGAAGCCCGCGCGAGCCATCTTCCAGCATATAGGTCATATGGTAGAAGGCGCCCTCCACGTCCTTGTGGATGACCTCGATGTCAGAGAGAGCGGTGCGAGCTGCCGGGTCCCAGTTGATGATGAACTCACCGCGATAAATCCAGCCCTTCTTGTAGAGCTCGACAAAAACCTTACGGACGGCTTTGGAGAGGCCCTCGTCGAGGGTGAAACGGTCACGCTGGTAGTCCAAAGACAAGCCCAGCTTGCCCCACTGCTGGCGAATGGTCTCGGCGTACTCTTCCTTCCACTCCCAGACCTTGTCTAGGAATTTCTCACGACCAAGGTCGTAACGGGTGATGCCTTGCTCACGCAAGCGCTCCTCCACCTTAGCCTGGGTCGCAATCCCCGCATGGTCCATACCAGGAAGCCACAAGGTATCAAAGCCCTGCATTCGCTTCTGACGGATAATGATGTCCTGCAAGGTCGTGTCCCAAGCGTGCCCGAGGTGCAATTTACCCGTCACGTTTGGCGGCGGAATCACGATGGAATAGGGCTTGGCTGTCTCGTCACCAGACGGTGCGAAGACATCGGCCTCAAGCCATTTAGCGTAGCGACCAGCCTCTACCTCAGCTGGATTGTATTTTGGTGAAAGTTGTTTCATGTTTAATTACTCTTTCTATTTAGTATATCTAACGTATCCTTTATAATTGGTGATTGTAACCCTTGATAGAGTGATTTATCTCCTATGATATAAAATTCTTCTTTGGCTCTAGTTGCAGCAACATTCATAATGTTGGCTTGAGAAACAGCCCATCTTGCCGCTCCTTTGCTACTGCTATCTGCACCAAGAACAAAATAAACAATCTTTGCTTCTTTTCCTTGAAATGTATGAACAGTTCCTACGTTACTAGGTTTACCACTCACATATTTTGTAAAACCAATGCCTTTCAATAAACTTGATAATTTACCAGCAACATGTTTAAAAGGCGTTATGATAAAAATGTCGTTCCAATCTTCTTCTCTTCGTTTTAACTCATCAATCAAGTACTCTCCTTGTTGTTTGACATACTTATCTTTTGCGGTTCCCGAAATATTTATCCATTCCCCTCTACCTCTACTTGGTATCCCTTGAACCATCAGGCTATCATAAGAGATTTTATTTGAAATGCTAAACATCGGATCTTTACAACGCCTGTGTACCCAAAGTGGAATGCCTATCCAGCTACCATTAGTTTTTTCAAAACCATATCGGCTAGTTGAATCTATTAACGACTGTGTTGATGCAGTAGTAGAAAGAAAATCATCACTAATAGAATAGTGTTCTGCCAACATTCCTAAAACATTGGTATCTAAGGTAAGCACAGGTTGAATCTGTGATGGATCTCCCACAGCCATCACTCGCTTGCTCCTCATAATAGCTCCGACACTAGCTTGTGGTAAAGCTTGACCTGCTTCATCTATGAATAGATTAGCAATTCCACCTTCACCCAATTGAGAAAACATCCTACCAAAACTAGCAAATGTCGTACTAATAACGGGAATAGCAAAATTAATCCAATCCCAAGAAGCTTGAATCAAGCCTTTTCCGTTTTCCCTATCTTGATATTTCTTAGGGTCAAACCAAATCCAAAGTGCTTTTTCAAAATGTTTTCTATTGTCATATAAAAACTGTTTTCGAACAGCTAATGCTTGTATAAATAATTTGCTCTGCTGGATGCGATAATCCTTATCAAACCAAGGATTGGATAATTGGAGTTCATCATATTCTAAGCTAAAATCAATATTTTGGATAGAACTCTGAGATACTTTTTCCTCTAATTGTTTAATCTGCACGCTATAGGAAGACAATGTATTAGAGCTGTTATTAAACCATTTTTGATACTCTGTTTGTTTTGACTGTCTGTCCGTACTAATCTTATTTCTTTCTTGTATTATATCTGAGCGACGTAACGTAAGTTGCCTTTCCTCATTTTTTAAACTCAAAAGTTGACTAGAAAAAGAACTTATTTTTTCATTGGATTGTTTCAATGAAGCATAATATTCAATTACTTCTGGAAAAGAAAGTAGTTTTTTCAACCATAGAAAAGTTGGCTTCGTTTCTCTTAAAACAAAGTCATCCTGTTTAGCAATTTGTATCTTTGATTCCAATACTTCCTGTCTATGAGACAATTCATCAAGATCTTGCTCAACGGATTGCTGCTCTTTAGCCAAGCCACAGTCTTTTTCATCAATCTTTTTGATAATTTCTGTTAATTGTTCTTTCTTATTTGCCTTATCTTGACTAAAGGAACTCTCTAATGCCTGCTTTTCATCTCGAAGTTTTTGTAATTGTTTGTAATGGTCCGCAATATCTTGTATTAGCCGACGTTTTGCAAAAAGAGACTCATACAACTGATTAAACTCCACATAGATTGCTCTATCAGATTCAAAGCTCTCTGATTTTAATTCAGCTAATATTCCCTCAAGTAGAGATTTCATTTTCCCTAAATTGACGGAATTCCCTCCTTCAGCAGAAATGCAACCCCAATTTTTGATAGCATTATCTGTATGTTTGCTATCATGTTCAGAATTAACAACTGATGTAAAATAGTCCACCTCTAACAATTGTTTTATAAATTCTGGTTCTTCAACCTTATCAATTCGAGGTAATTCATTAACAATATTTTGTACCGCCCCATTATTAGAACTCGCCACTACAATCCCTTTAGACGTAATATTTTCAGGAAGTGGTGCCAGTTTATATGGTTCTGAATAAACCAAACTTCCTTTCAATTCTGGATTAGAATAGCCACTAATAATCTTAGCCTGTTCCACAATAAATTCTGCAAAAATATCTTTCAGTAAGGTCGTTTTTCCTGTACCAGGCGGTCCATTAACACTACGAATAGTGTCTTTATCATTCAATGTCGTATTAATGGCTACCTGCTGCATAAATGACAAAGCATAGTCGGGCTTAGATGGAAAACGTCCCAAAGGATAACATAAGGGTTGCAGAATATCACCTAGTGCTTGCTTATTAAATGCAGATGAAGTTTTTCTGCTATCTAAGTTAATTCTTTGTTCTACTGCCTTACCAAAATAACGTTCTAAATTAGGTGTTAAACTAGCTTTTGCTTTTTCTAAATCTGTAATAAAAAAAGAATGTAGGTTCGTATCTGCAGTATCTAAATTATCAATAAATTTGACTCGACAGTCGTCAGGCTCAATATTGTACTTTTGAAAAACTTTTTCCAATGCTTGATGAAATCCCAACTCTTCAAATTGATTTGCACACCATTGACCTATCTGCTCTTCTATTTCGTAAAAACGTTCTGGTACCCTACCTTCTGTACGAATATAGCCACTCATTGTTAAAAAGAAATGATTGGCTAAAAAATCAAAGTCTTTGTTAAAATAGAGTGCAAATGTAAATTTATCAGAAGTAACTAAGTCTTCATTTGTAGGTGCTAGATGGTAAGAACTCCTTAATGTATCAACAACTTCTTGAAAAGGAAAAATACCGCAATAAATAGCAAAACCAGAATTCTTTTTAGCCTTTTGTCTGGATAAAAATTGAGAAAAAAATTGCTGATAATCCTGGGAGGTCTCAATTTGAGAGTATTCTTTCGAATTTTTCTTAATATCTCCTTCAGATAACTGTTCTACTGTTATCCAAGCATTCAAAATATTTGATTTATCATTTATCATCACCTCTATCCTCCTAACTTTCAATAATATTAAATAAAAGCAAAACAAAGTTCACTACTGCTATCCCCCACCACCTCCACTTTCATCCCATCTGGGTCTTCAAAATATAGAGCGTAGTGGTTCTCTCCTCCTGCATAGGGGTAGCGGTCATCGTAGAGGAGTGTAACACCTCTCGCCAGCAAATCTTTGCGAAGTTGGTCAATCTCTTCTCGATTGCCACCATAGAAGGCTAGGTGATTCAGCCCTGTTCGGCAACGATGATAGCCTGCATCAAGGAAGGCTGTTGGTGTTTGGACAAAGACGATATACTGCTCTACCTTTTTCATAGAAAAGCCTCGATCCCAGTCTTGGTAAAGTTCGTATCCAAATTGCGGGAGCAAATATTCATAAAAGACACGGCTGCGAGCTAGGTCGCTGACATAAATCTCAACATGGTGAAGCATGGTTAGGTCCTCAATTTTTTCCACTCACTTCTTAGTAAGCCATAGCGTAAATCCGCACAGCGATTGCCTTGAGCATCCTTGCGGTCACGAACGGTTGCTTCAAGGGTAAAGCCGAGCTTCTCAGCTAGTCTACGACTGGCTTGGTTGTAATCAAAGCAGGAAATCTCAACCTTGTGAAGGTTCAATCGAGTAAAGCCAGCTTCCAAAAAGGCTTGACAGGCTTCAGTCATGATGCCTTGTTGCCAGTAGTCTGGATGGAGGACATAGCCCATTTCCAGAACATCGTCGGCATGGCGATGGTTAAAATCGATAGAGCCAATGACCTTGTCCGTCCCTTTGAGGCAAATCCCATAGCCAGCTGGCAAATCTTGATCCGCATTGCGTTTTGGAAGGACCTGCTCTAGGTAGTAAACCTCATCTTCTACCGTCTTGACAGGCGGAAATCCTGCTGGCCAAGTCACCTCAGGAAGACTGGCATAGGCAAAAACAGCTTCTGCATCGGCCACCGTGCGTTCGCGTAGGAAAAGACGGTCCGTTTCACGATTTGGTAAGCAATTTTGTTCAAACTTTTCGTGATGGGTCGTCATACTAGGCCTCCTCAAATTGATAAAAATCCAACACAATGCCCTCAGGTCCTTGCACCAAGAGGGAATAAGTACCCCAGTCTGTTTTGGTCGGTGGATGGAGAATCACTTCATCAGCTGCTTGAAGGGATTGGTATTTCCCATCTACATCCTCAATTTGGACATGGAGAATGATCCCTGACTGGAAATGCTCCAGCGGAATGAGGGCCTTGTCTGACAGCATCAAACAGTGGCTACCAATCGTGAACTGGGCAAAATGCTCATCCTGATAGTCTGCTGAAAGACCCAGCAAGCTCTCCAATTTCGCACTTGCTTGGGGAACGTCTTTGACAAGAATATCTAGTTGATTAAGATCCATTAGTCCTTCTCCTTTTCCAAACGGTTGATATGAGCTACAATTTTTTCTGCTGTTTCCTTGGCGCTGATTGCTGTCGTGTCTAATGTCAAATAATAGTCCAAACCTTCTGGAACACAATCGGATACATATTGACATGTGTTAACTGTTCCTAGGATTTCCTTCTCAGAAACTGCCAGATTCCGTTTGAGAGGTTTGTGCTTAAGGCGATTTTCAGTCCGATTTCGTCTTAAGCGTTCCTCCAAACTCACATCCAATTCCACAAACAGGAGGTCTCGTCCATGCTGTTGAAAAATAGATTGGATAATCCTTAGAAAATCAAGGTGATTCGGATTATTAAAATCAATCACACTGGTTCCAATCCACTTTCTCCCATATTGAGCAAAGCTGTCACAAATAGTAAAGGTGAGGCGAGAGTTGAGATTCATCATTTCCTCGTTAAAGTCTGGGATAAATTTCAAGACAAAGTCAATCGTCTCATGATTGTGAACCAAGGTTGCCCCTGTTAATCTTTCTAGCTCTTGACCGACTGTCATCTTCCCAGAAGCTGGAGCCCCTATAATCAAGACGTTCATCGGTGTTCCTCTCTTCTCTTCCGACGGCGATTTTCTTTGAGGAAGTGTCCTAGGGGTTTCGTCTCGCCGGTCATCTGATGGTAGATTCTCGCTTTCTCGTCTCCCATATAGAGCATGGGATGAAAGGCTTGGCTTTGAAAGACACCGTCCACAAGTAGATTTTCCTCTGCCTCACGGTAGGTAATCCGCGCTACAAAATTAACATAGGCTCCAAATTCTACCATTTCTACCACCTGACATTCCATGCTCACCGGATAATCCGTGAGAACTGGCGCGTCAATCGTTTTTGCGGGCTGATAGGGAATTTTAGACAAGGTTAGCTTATCGCGGTGACTGACAAAACCTGCCTGCTCTGCCATCGCCATATGCTTCAAGGTTGGGATATTGAGGGTAAAGGCCTTGTATTGAGCGATCTGCTTGGTGGCATTGTTGTCCTTAAAAAGGCCGATGACCATCATATCTCCTAAAGAGTAGGAGGAGGTGCTGGTCGTGATGTTGTAACCAAATACCTCGTCCTTGTAGCCCAAGACAAAGACTGGAAAACCATAGTAAAATTTGGCTGTATCAAAGGGAATTTTCATGCCTTTTCTCCCAGTCGGCTTTCAGAAGTCCGAAAATTAACTTATCTTGATAGTTTCCATCAATCTTCTTGCGTTGACGCAGTCTAGCTTCTAAAGAGAAGCCCAGTTTCTCTGCGACACGCTGACTTTGGGGATTATGATCATAGACTACAATCTCGATCTTACGAAGATTGAGCTCCTGAAATCCAAAAGAAACAAGGGCTGAAGCAGCCTCTGGAATCAGTCCTTGCCCCCACAAATCTGGATGCAGGACATAACCAATTTCAAGAATATCTGGTTCTATTTCTTTCGCAAAATTGACTGTCCCCATCAGTCTATCCTCATTTTTGAGGCATATAGCATAGATTCGTTGGCGAACGTCATCACCTGCCTTATTCAAGTCCATCTGAATAAAATGTTGGCATTCTTCTATTGATTGATTCACAGGGAAGCCTGCCAAACGTGCAACTTCTGGTCGATGACCATAGTCATACATGGCTTCAGCATCGGTTAACCGAATGGGTCTTAACCATAAACGCTCTGTTACCAATGTTTTAAATTCCTTCATGGAAACCTCCTAACTGAGATATAGACTACACCGACACTCCCGTTACAGCTCATAGCAAGGAGAGCTGTTCCCAATACCTGCTTCACATTTTTATAAAAAATCCCTGACTAGCATAGGCTAGACAGGGACGAAGTTCTGTTACGATTTCCGCGGTACCACCCAGATTCGGGCCGTGACCCGCAACTTTGTTTCTTCAATTGTAGCCATCAGCAACCAGTTTTGACCAACCCGCGGATTTCTCAGCCTCACCGCTTTCTGTACAGTTGTTTTCTCAAAACACCTCTGAATAGCTTTATTGTAGCAAATCCTTTATCTAAAAGCAACTTTTTTAGCAACAAAGAGAACTATTCTCACCTCTCGGGCTACCCCGTCCATTTTCTGCTTTGGACACATCCAGATCTATGCAATTGATGCTATTGGCTGGACTCCTCCTACGACAGCGTATGATCGAACATGGGGTGCAACAACGGCTCCAGTTGCAATGACAGCCCTATCCCCAACTCCTCCAGGGCGAAGCCTTGCTAGATCCACATCCCTAAACCTTAATCGTTATCCCCAATTCCTTCAACTGCTTTTTCATTTCAAAGAAACCTTGCAAAACTGCTCTACTTCTTGAATGTGATCCCCAACTCTTTTAATTGTTTAATCGTTGCTGGTCCGATGCCTTTGAGCCCTAGGAGTTCTTCTTCTGTCCATTTGGAAAAGTCCTTAACAGACTGGATGCCTTCAGCATAGAAGGTTTCTAGGCGGGCAGTTGCTACACCGTCTAGCTCTGCTACAAAAGCGTCAAATGCCTTGGCAGCTTTTTTCTCTTTGATATCCTCAACCTTATCCGCTACTGCAGTTGTCGCTTCTTGAACCTTTTCAGTCACCGTTTCCACAGCCTTGCTGGTCGCTTCTGTCACATTGTCCACCAGATTCTCAGCGGTTTCGCTAACTGTTGCAGCAGCAACCTGAGCTGTCTGCACAGCAGCTCCTGCCAAGTCCTTACCAGCCTTTCTAAGAGCTGCAAATTGCTTCTTCAATACTTTCTTACGGTTTACTTTTTTCTTTACCATTTTTTCTCCTTTTTTCTTAATAATGTTTTTGGCCAAAAAGGCCATCTGGTAAATCATGGAAGGATTTCCCTTCCTGGTAGTTGGCAAACTTGCCCTTGATAAAGTGATAAGCATCCAACTTACTCTCGTAACGGATATAAGCATCTGCTGCCCGTTCATCCTGGTCTTCTTCGACGATACGGCGGCTCTCCTCCATGGCCATCTGATTGACCATGATTTGGGTGTCCACCCATTCCTCAAATTCTTTTAAAAATGTTTGTTCGTAACTCACTCGAATTCCTCTCCTAGCCCCCTATAAACATCTGTCTCAATCGCCCGATAAGGCCCAATATCCTGGACATATTCCAAGACTCCTTGAAATTCACCTGCCGCATCACGCACCGCCGCATAGGTCACATGGACAAACTGACCCCGTGAGTCTGACTTGAACCACATCTCAAACTTGTCTTTTTTTCCTGTACGAAGAGCTGTAAAAATCTGTTTGACCTTGGGCAAAAGTTTAGGTGGGTGACAAAGCTCGACATGGCGTCCAACCTGACTCGGTGTCCGCTTGAAAATCATCTCTTCAGCAGGGACACTATCATTGTAATACTGGAAGACATCATCCTTATTGACAAAGGTGATTTCCATCGGCAAGTGGTTAAGAATTAAGTTGGCCTCTTCAATTGAGAGATAGCCATTCCCAAACGCTTGGGGCGTCACACGATCAGCAAGGGGTTCCTTTTTAGGACTAAAGGAAATACGGACCTGACCAGCTGGCGTATCGATCACCTGAGTATTTGAATCGCCTTGAGTCTGCTCCAAGCTGGCTGTCGCGTCAAATTCTACCCGCTCAGGTTCCCATTTTTCATGAGGCATCACAATGGCGTAACCATAAGTATCGCTCTCGGAAGCAATTTGAAGCCAGTCATCCTGGGTCAGAGCCTCTAGTAGTAGCATGATTAGGATGGATTCTTCCTTGAAAATCATGGACTCAAACTCAGTCGCAAAGACTTCAAATTCCTCTTTGACCTCTGCTAATGAAGCTTGCGACAACTTATCAATAGCCTGGCTGGCTCTTTGGAATAATTCTCTAATCTGGTCATCCACGCCCCACATGACCTTGGGCGGTGCCGTATGGCCGTACTTTTCCATCCGCGGAAAGAAAAGCTCTTCCTTGCGCTGGTAATGGCGTTCAAACTGGCTTAGGAGAGCCATCTGACGTTTTAATCCCTGGCCGATAGCTTGCGCGTCCTCTTCTGAACTATCCCTTAAGCGTTCCAGGAGTCTGCGAATCCTTAAAAGTGCTGCCCTAAGGGCTAGATTCTCATCCCTAAAAATCCTTACTGGATGCCCTGGGTGTTCCGCGTCTGGCAGTTCAACGCCTTGAACAGCCCCTTTAAAAAGATTGGCGTGAACATCGCAAAGTTGCATCACATCCTCAAAGGTAATACCCGTATCAGCTGAAATCAATTCCTGCTCCATCAGGCTGATTTCGATAGCTGACACACCTGTAAAGTGCTCTTCAAATCGAGCCTGAACCGTTTCAGGAGAGGCTCCCTGGTGCAGTTCTATTAAGATGCCTTTTAAAATGTCAATCCGTTCCTTACTCATGTTCAACCCCTAGGACTTCATAGCCATTGTTCTCAAGTGTGGATCTAATTTTTGTCAAGGGAATACCCGTCATCTTGGAACCTGCTTTTAGGCTAGTCACCTTGCCAACCGTATGTCGCATGGCAGGATTGGCCAAGGGCTTAAACCCCAAATCAACCAGCAACTCCAAGAGTTCTGGGTGATCTTTCAGCAAATCAGCTACCGGCTGGTTTAAATCAATCGCATTCTGCATAAAGACTCCTTTTATTTCCTTCCATTATACTAAAAAGCCCCTGATTTGTCACATATAGCCATAAAAAAACCTTGACACAACAAGGCTCAAGGTCAAATCATATGGGCCTCTTCCGGCAAGGTAACCGTCTCTCGGCCATTGCGATCAATCACATAAACCGTGTGAGGGTAAAAGTGGTCAAAAGGAAAATCATAATCAAAGGTGATCCGAACAGGAAACTGTTCCTGCGAAAAGGCGATGGAAATCTTCCCTTTCCGATTGACTAACCGAAAGGTCAAAACCGGCTGTAAAGGAATCACGCCCTTTAACTTATTATCAATAATCTCCCAAAAGACATCAATCATCTCACTCGGAAGGACTGTGACAATTCCAAAGCTGGCATAGCGCCCTCTTGTGTTTGAAAAAGCCATCTCAACCTCCTTTCAATCCTGGCAGAATAACTGCCTGTTCGCTGCTAAGCGACTGGTTACTTCTACTATTTTCCTGTCGTCAAGAAATGGTTATAGTGATTTTACAGCAATTGCCCCTAAAATGCAAGCATTTTAGCAAGGTATACTAGCCTAAATACTTGACCAGGTGGTATTTGGTGATCCCCCTTTGGGGGACATCCGGCAGGGTTCCGTAAATCTGGTAGCCCAGCTTGCGGTAGAAGCCCTCAGCCTGGTAAGACTTGGTTGATAAGGTAATCGACCGGATTCCACGCGCTGGTAAAATCTCTTCCAGCTCTGCTATGAGCGAAGCCCCTAACCCTTGCCCACGGTGCGCCTCCCCGACAACCAAATCCGTGATATGGGCATTTTCAAGAACTAGCTTGGCCCGCAAAACAGCTCTTAGTCCCTGCTCATCTTCCCGAGTCAGGGTAAGGTAATCCGGTGTCGTCTTGCCAGCCTTCTCCTGGCCGAAAGACGCTTGATACTGCTCTTCAAAAATCCGATCGATAAATGCATTGATCTCTTCCACAATAGCCTCCCTTGACAGATAAGACGACCCCCACTAGCTAAGCCAATGAGGGATATCTTTGCGACTTTAACGGTTTTTCAGTTCCAAGTAGCGCTTGTACCAGATGTTGACATAGGCCTGTGAAAAAGGCCCCTTGCCATGGTTGATCCAATCCACCAAAATCTTGACATTTTCCTTTAAAATATAGTCAATATCTCTCGAATACCGCATCTCCCGTTTATGACGTTCATACTCTTCTACGTCCAATAAACGCTTTTCCCCGTCCGTAAAGACCTTGACATCCAAGTCATAGTCAATATATTTCAGAGCTTCGCTATCCATGAGGTAAGGACTGGCCATATTGCAGTAATAAGACACTCCCGTGTCTCTGATCATGGCAATGATATTGAACCAATATTTTTTATGGAAATAGACGACTGCTGGCTCTCTTGTCACCCAGCGTCGCCCATCATTTTCCGTTACCAGGGTGTGATTATTGACCCCGATAATGGCATTTTCTGTTGTTTTGAGTACCATGGTGTCTCGCCACGTCCGATGCAAGCTACCATCATGCTTATAACTTTGAATTGTAATAAAGTCGCCTTCTTTTGGTAGTTTCATCACTTCCCAACTTTCTACAATTTAAGTTTTACTCAAATAGTCTACCATAATTTTGGAAAATTTTCATGATTTTTAATTCAAAAGCTCACAAATAATCTCTCAAGGCAGCCCCTATATCGGAAAAATCGAACCCTTTTCGAGCCAGCGCTTGCGTCAATCGCTGTTTGAGCTCGTAGCCCTCATATTTTCGACTGTATTTGGGGTATTGCTTATCTAACTCCTTGAAAATTAGCTCTTGGAGCGTTTCCTCATCCTCTTCAAGGGCTAAATTAGCCACTGCTCGCTTAGCAGGCTCATAAGAAACCCCCTTGGCCATAAGCCCTTGGAGCAACTTGTCCTTGACCCCCTTGATTGGGTATTTCCCCTCGTATTTGCGGCGCAATTTCTCTGCCACGCGCTGGCATGTTTCTTCAAAGTCAGCGTGATCTAAGGCCTGGCTGATAAGACTGAGAGGCAAACCTTTTTGAAGTAATTTTTGCTTGATGACTTGTGGCCCCTTATCCCCTGCATGGAGATTGGCCTCAATCACTTGCTGGGCGTAGCGGGCATCGTCTAGCCACTTGTCGGCTGTTAGACTATCGATGACCTGAGGAATAATTTCTTCTGCAATCTCATGCTTGGCCAGATAATCGCGAACCTCTCTAGTCGTCCGTTGCTTGAAGGACAGGTGATAGAGGGCCAGGTTTTTCCCGTAGGAAAACTGGACAAAGGTTCGAATCTCTTCCAGCTCTTCCTTGCTGACAGCCTTGCCCTTGGTCAGCATGAAGCGAACAAGGGTGTCCTCAGTGATATAGAGTGTTTCCGTCTCATCTAGCTCCAGCAGGTAGAGACGCTTTTTCTTTTCCAGTTTGGTGATGTTCATCATATCTTTCTATCCAAAAGCTTCAATAGCAGCAATCAGTTTTAGTTTCTTTTCGTTAACCAAGTCCCGACCGTAATGGTCCAAAAAAGTATCGCTATATTGGTCTGTTCCCAAATTATAGTTGAGCGACCAGATGGCCCAGTAGAGGTCGATGTGGCGGTCGGATAGACCAGCCAACCCCAAGTCAATCAGGGCGGTTAAGTTGAGCTGGTCATCGAAGAGAACATTTGGCAGGCAGTAATCCCCATGAATCAAAGTGTCAGCCTGTAAGAGGTCTTGTTGCTCTGCTATGAGGGCGTAAGCCTCTTCACGGCATCTAATGCCAAATCGAGGTAAGAGGGCCTTAGTCCAGAAGCTACCAGCCTCGGCATTAGCCTTGGCGGTGTTCAGGTAGTCCGCTAGGCGATTGTCGTCCCCCATGGGAGGCTTTGGTCGGTCATGGAGGGCACGCAGGGTTTTGGCTAAAGCATAGCAGAGCTCCTCGGGACGGTCAAGGTAGGCGTGGGCAGGGTGCCCGTAACCAGCTCTGGTCAGCAGGTAATCGCGGTCGTCAGTGATATAAAGTACGACTTCAACCCCCAGTCCCTGCTGGAAGAACCAATCCGCCCACTGGGCTTCACGAGCCAGTTGGTTTGGGGCGTCCACCTTCAAAAAATAGCCTGTACTCAATGCCCAGACAGTGGCAGTTGAGTGAGAACTGCAGGCCTTGATGCTTGCTTCTGTCAGGTAGGGGGCGAGGGCTTTGGGAAAATCGTGTGGCTTTAAGCTGGTCATGGCGGTCTCCTTTTCTGTCATTATACCACGTTTTCCGTGGTATTTGCTAGAACAAAGTGGTACAATAAACCTATGCTATTACGAGAAAAACAACGCTTCCCCTTAAAAATCAAGCGGATGGGGATTAACGGTGAAGGCATTGGGTTTTACAAGAAAACCTTGGTCTTTGTCAAGGGTGCCCTGAAAAGTGAGGAGGTTTACTGTCAGGTCACACAGGTGCAGAAAAATTTTGTCGAGGCCAAGATTCTGAGTGTGAACAAGTCGTCCAAGTTTCGGGTGCAGCCAGCCTGTCCGATTTACGAGGCTTGCGGTGGTTGTCAAATCATGCACCTTCGCTATGACAAGCAGCTGGAGTTTAAGACGGATTTGCTCCGTCAGGCATTGAAAAAATTCCAGCCAGCAGGCTATGAGAACTACGACATTCGCCCGACCATCGGCATGGACAAGCCTGTTCACTACCGTGCCAAGCTACAGTTTCAGACCCGTTCCTTTGGTGGTTCGGTCAAGGCAGGACTTTATGCTGAAGGTAGTCACCACTTGATTGACATCAAGGACTGTCTAGTGCAGGATAAGCTGACGCAGGACATTATCAACAGCACGGTTCGGCTACTGGACAAGCACCAGGTGCCCATCTACAATGAGCGAAAAGTCGCAGGGGTGCGGACGGTCATGGTGCGTCGGGCAGTAGCGACCGATCAGGTTCAGATGATTTTTGTCACCAGCAAAGCGGTCAGACTGACAGGAGTGATCACGGACTTGACCACCGCTTACCCAGAAATCAAGACCGTAGCGATCAACCTTAACACCAGTAAATCCAGCGAGATTTATGGCGAGCAGACAGAGATTGTCTGGGGGCAGGAGACCATTCAAGAAGAGGTGTTGGACTACGGCTTTGCCCTATCTCCTCGGGCCTTTTACCAGCTCAATCCCCAGCAAACCAATGTCCTCTACGGTGAGGCGGTGAAGGCCTTGGATGTGACGGCGGACGATGACCTGATCGACGCTTACTGTGGGGTTGGTACGATTGGCTTTGCCTTTGCAAATAAGGTGAAAAGCGTCCGTGGCATGGACATTATCCCAGAAGCCATCGCAGACGCTAAGCAAAATGCAGCAACCATGGGCTTTGACAACACCTACTACGAAGCGGGCAAGGCTGAAGACATCATTCCGAAGTGGTATGCGTCGGGCTACCGTGCCACAGCCCTTGTCGTCGACCCGCCGAGAACTGGCTTGGATGACAGGCTTCTCGATACCGTGCTCCGCTATGCCCCTGAAAAAATGGTCTACGTCTCCTGCAATGTCTCGACCTTGGCGCGGGACTTGGTCAAGTTGAGTGAGGTCTACGAGGTCGAGTACATCCAGTCCGTTGATATGTTTCCGCATACCGCGCGGACAGAGGCGGTGGTGAAGTTGGTACGTAAATAGCTCCCTCGCTTTTACATTTCTAGGCTCGGGCTGAAATGGTCTCTTCCCAGACCATTTCACTCCCCCATACCGCACGGACAGAGGCGGTTGTGAAGTTGGTGCGTAGGTAATACGTTAGCTCCTTACTGGTTTGCTTAGCTGAGGTGAATATTGGATAAAAGTCGCTTGTTTTACCTACAATAGAGTTAAGTCTTCTCTAATTCGGGGATGTTATTAGATCTTTTAGCCCTGCTAAATTATATCGGTTGCAAATACCTTTTCAGTTGTTTCAGGAATGATTTCCCCCTAAATGTTACTTTATCCTAATTTTCTGCTTTGAAAAAGTAGTTTAAATATCGTATTTCTGAGCTGTCAGTAGTTCCCGATTGACTTGCGGCTCTCTAATACTTCAAAACAGTTGCAGCAAAAAATAATGTTGCAACTGTTTTATTGTTATTTAGCCAATTCTGTCGAATTACCGATTTCTGTCCCACTCTCTTTTAAATTTGCAAACTTATCACCCTTTTAATAATGCCATAATCTCATCAGGAGTCTCCTGACAGCCCTTGGCTACCCAGAGGCCGGGCAAAAACTAGCCTCAAAATCAAACCACACAGTGACTTCTATCTTGAAAACAATCAAGATGAAAGAATCACTGTGTGGTTTTTGAGT
>NZ_JBEPLO010000024.1:0-38809 GCF_040545225.1 Streptococcus rupicaprae
ATTATAATTATAAACCATGACATGAGAAAACGAGCATCTCCAACTGCGGAAATGCTCGTTTTTGTCTATTCTGAAACTAGTTTTTGCCCAGCCTCGGTCTTTTCTTGTGGCGACAGAAAGACGAGATTGTTTTACTAAGAGGCTTGTTTTTGGCAGGCCTTTTTTTGCACCTCCTTGCACCTCATGGTATAATAGGAAACAGAAATGTGATGAATGGAGAAGATTATGGTGAAAACAACCCTCTACATCGCCCGCCACGGCAAGACCATGTTTAACACAATTGGTCGAGCTCAGGGCTGGAGTGATACGCCATTGACCGCTGCTGGGGAACGTGGTATTAAAGAACTTGCTGTTGGGTTAAAGTCTTTTGACTTGACTTTTAAGGAGGCGTTTTCTAGCGACTCGGGCAGGACCTTGCAGACCATGGAAATTATCCTAGATGAGTTAGGGCAGACAGATATTCCTTACACGCGGGACAAGCGGATTCGAGAATGGTGCTTTGGCAGCCTTGACGGGGGTTACGATGCGGAGCTCTTTTTTGGGGTGTTGCCTCGCATCTACGGAACGGACATAGAGTTTCGTAAACTGACTTACGAAGAGATGGCGGCTGGTATTTTCGAAGCAGATACTGCTGGATGGGCACAGCCTTGGGAAGTTATTAAGGAGCGTATCCTGTCTGGTTTTACCGACATCGCCAAAAAAATAGAAGCCCAAGGTGGCGGCAAGGCTATTGTCGTTTCTCATGGCATGACAATTAGCACTTTGGTTTATCTCTTGGCGCCAGAGATTCCCAAGCAAAATTTGGACAATGGCAGTGTGACTGTACTCAGTTATGAAAACGGCCAGTTTACAGTGGAGATCGTAGGAGATATGTCCTATCGTCTTCGTGGAGCAGAGGTGCTAGATGGCGGGCAGTGAAAAACAATCAGAAGAAATCTTAGACCAGTTCCCACCTCTAGAGTTTGAGGACCAAGAAAAAGAACCCCAAGAGGGGGAGGACATCCCTCCTCAAGAAGAGGAAACCGATGATAAGCCTGTTAGTCTCTTTATGATTTTTGCAGGTCTTATTCTAGCCTTGATGGTGCTAGTTGGCTTGATCTTCTTTCAAGAACTGTTTAATCCCAAACAGACTAGGGGCGAAAAACCAATCGCGGAAGCGACAGCTGGTCCCAAGGTGCTCAAGGTCTTGAATTCCAGTCAAGACTTACCTAAGGTTGACCCTGATGCTTGGGAATTGATCTTGGTCGGTCCTAAAAATGTCAAGGAAGAACTATCGCCAGAGCTATCAGAAGTATCCGGTTTTATGGTGGATAGTCGCATTGCAGAGGCAACAGCTAATTTTTTAGCTGCAGCTCAAGCCATTGATCCTAATGCCCACCTGATTACCGGCTACCGTAGTGTAGAGGAACAGTCTTCGCTTTACGAGACTTTCCTAGCCGAAGAAATGGAGGCCCGCCAGATTGGTCGTGAGGCGGCAGAGTCTTTTGTGCAGACCTACTTCCAAGCGCCAGGGACTAGCGAGCATATGACAGGGTTGGCGATTGATCTGTCAATAGTAGACTATCTCAATCTCATGGACCCTGGGCTGGCAAGTCAGTTGGCAACCATTGCGCCCGATTATGGTTTTGTCTTGCGTTACAAGCAGAGCTATCAACCCCAAACAGGGGTTCCTGCTGAAGACTGGCATTTCCGTTATGTCGGTGTTGAATCTGCTCGCTACATGACCGATTATGATGTTCCGCTTGAAACCTATCTGGTCCAACTTAAGAATCGCACGGATTAAGAATCCGTTTAAAGATCCGTTAGAATCGTCTGCAACAGGTGTTCAGGCGATTTTTTCTTGACAAGACTATCGCACTGCGATATAATCAACATATAACGAACCTAGATACATCGAGATGCGAAAGGAGTGCTATGCAGGAGAAGATTAAGCGGGTCTACATTCCCATGACCGAGACGGCTTTTTATATCCTCTTTGCTTTGCAGGAGGAGCGGCATGGGTATGAGATTACCCAGCGGACCAAGGAACTAACTGCTGGACAGGTCGTCATCAGCCCTGGTACCATGTACGGTAGCCTGTCCAAGATGGAGAAAGATGGTTTGATTCAGCTGGTGCGTGAGGAGCAAAAACGCAAGATTTACCGCACCACGCCGCTGGGTCAGGAAGTCCTGCAACTGGAGCAGGAGCGGATTGCTAGACTCTATCACAATAGCAAAGGAGACATCTATGAAACAGATAAGGCGCTTTAGTACCTATCAGGATCCACAAAAACTAGAGATCTATCTCCGCCAGCAGCATCAAGCGGGCCAAGCCTTACAGGCAATCCATGGCTTTTCGGGAAAGCTGACCTTTGCGACTACCGTCCCTGAGGATGTGGTTTATCGGCTGGACTATTATGAGGCCAAGGGCGGTTTTTTTCAGCCAGAGTACGATCATGGCTATCGAAAACTTTTTGCGGATGCGGGCTGGGAATTTGTAACATCGATGATGCCCTATGTGGTCTTTCGCCAGCCAGTGATGGCAGACACAGACCCTCGTGACCTATCGCTTTACAGTGACCGAGACAGCCTCCTAGCCTACCATAAAAAGGTACTTTATCGCCAGTTGAGCATGGTTGCCATCCCCTTCTTGTTTCCTCTAAGTCAAGATTTAATGACAATAGCGACCGGTGGAGAATGGCGGAGCGGGCGGTTGGTCTTTCTTGGTCTAGTGTTATTGACCTATGCTGGTCTAGCCAGCTATTTTATCAGCAGTCATTATCAAAAAGTCAAAGGAGTAAACGATGGCAATTAAAACAGTTTTTAAATCCTTCTTTATCACCGATTTTGAGGAAGAAGCCGCTTACCTTGCGGGCATGCACCGGAAAGGCTGGAAGTTGACCAAGATTAGCTTTGACTGCCTCTTTCATTTTGAAGCAACAGCACCTGAAGAGATGGTCTACCAGCTTGACTTTAAGGGCAATGGCAGAGCAGACTAGGAGAGCTACTACCAACTCTATCAAGACTACGGCTGGGAACCAGTCACGACTTGCAATAGCTTTGAAATTTTTAGAAAACCTGCTCGTCAAGTGGGGGAAGATGAGATTTTCAGCGATGAGATGAGCCGCTGGGAGATGATTGGTCAGATTTTTAAGAGGCGTTTTCTGGCTCTAGTCAGGACCATGATGATCGTATTGGCTCTGGGGCTTTGGTTTAGGCAAATCGGATTTGTGCTGATGGTCGCCCTCTATGTCGCTTATCGATTCTACCAATTAAAAGAGAAATATGGAGGTGTGTGATGTGTCAGAAAAACAAACAGAAACAGGAGACAGTCCTTCCAGTGTTCCTATTAAATGTAGCAACTTTTTTGAGTTTTACCCTGCCTCGTACCAATCTGGCAGCCACTACCTTATCTGGCTGGGGCATTAATCTTTTATCTCTTTTTCAGTTGGGCATTATGCTGGCGCTAGTGATTAAATCGTTGAGATAACGACAGTCATCTCGGTCTCAAGACTGAAATTAGCACTCTCGACAAAAGAGTGCTAATTTTTATCTTGACAAGTGTTTGGAATGGTGTATAATAGAATCATGAGTTAGCACTCGATGGCATAGAGTGCTAAAAGTAGAGGAGGTGAGGCTGTGATAACCGATCGTCAAAAGGCGATCTTAGATTTGATCGTAGATATCTTTACGCAGACTCAGGAGCCTGTTGGGTCGAAAGCCTTGCAGGAGCTGATTAACTCTTCTAGTGCGACCATTCGCAATGACATGTCTGCCCTTGAAAAATTGGGTCTTCTAGAAAAGGCCCATACATCAAGTGGGCGGATGCCTAGTATCACAGGTTTTCAGTACTTCGTGGAAAATTCTCTGACCCTGACTCAGGTGGCAGAGCACCATATCTATCAGGTCCTAAAAGCCTTTGATGATACCTTCTTTACCATAGAGGATCTCTTGCAGCGAGCAGCGGATGTGCTGGCGGATTTGACCGGCTACACAGCGGTGGCTCTTGATGTGGAGGCTAGTCGGCAAAAGTTGACCGGATTTGAGCTTGTCACAACGACGACGCATACAGGTCTGGCTGTTTTTACCTTAGATGACTCTTCTACTATTACCAGTCAGTTTGCTCTGCCGAAGACCCTCTTGCCTACGGACTTGATAACCATCCGTCGCTTGGTACATGAGCGCTTTATTGGCAAGACAGTGCTAGATATTCACTATCGCTTGAGAACAGAGATTCCCCAGATTGTGCAGAAATATTTCACAACGACGGATAATGTTCTGGATCTCTTTGAACACCTTTTCCGAGATATTTTCGAAGAGAAGGTGATGGTGGCTGGTAAGGTCAAATTGCTGAGCTTTGCTGATTTTGAAACCTATCAATACCTGGACCAAGTCCAGTTGGTTTCTCGGGAAATTCGAGAAAGTTTGACCGAAGAACAGATGCAGGTGGTCAAGGTCGCTGATAGTCAGTCATCGAATCTGGCTCGATTGACCGTCATCAGTCAAAAGTTCCTAGTCCCTTATCGGGGCCACGGCATTTTGACCCTGATTGGACCGATTACCCTAGATTATAAACGGATGGTCAGTCTGGTCAATCTGGTCAACCAAGTCTTGGCGATGAAGCTGACGGACTTTTACCGCTACTTGAGCAGTAACCATTATGAAGTACACTAAGTCTTCGCATCTGAGGGAACTAAAGTTGCTCCTCAGATGATGGCAATCGCTATGGCGATTTGTTAGAAGAAAATGAAATTAGGAGGACCCATGTCTGAAGAAATCAAAAATGAAGAAATCCTCGAGGAAGAGGTGACCGAGGAAGTTTCAGAGGCTGTTGAAGAAGAACAAACGGAAGCAGTCATTGAAAAATCTGATTTGGAATTGGCCCAGGAAAGGGCAGAAGACTTTGAAAACAAGTACCTGCGTGCTCATGCAGAAATGCAAAACATTCAGCGCCGTGCCAGTGAAGAACGCCAGACCTTGCAACGCTACCGTTCGCAGGACTTGGCAAAAAAAATCTTGCCTAGTCTGGACAACTTAGAGCGCGCCTTAGCTGTTGAAGGCTTGACGGACGACGTCAAAAAAGGCATCGAAATGGTTCAGGATAGCCTCCTCCAAGCCCTGAAAGAAGAGGGCATTGAAGAGGTTGAGACAACAACTTTTGATCCAAATCTTCACATGGCAGTCCAAACCCTGCCAGCTGATGACGACAACCCAGCAGACACCATCGCTCAAGTCTTCCAAAAAGGCTACAAACTCCATGAACGCCTGCTTAGACCAGCTATGGTGGTGGTCTACAACTAATGTTGGGACTTCGTGACATCACGGAAGATAACTTCTTTAACTGTTTGAACTTGGATCCAGACTTGTCAGAAGACTATGTTGACCCAGTTGTTTTCTCGTTAGCAGAAGCCTGGCTCAACAAAAATTTTCAGCCAAAAGCCATTTATCAAGAGGAAGAGTTGATCGGTTTTGTCTCCTTTTACGTGGGAGACAATCATTATCAAATCATCAACTTTTTGATTGATCAGCCTTATCAAGGCAAAGATCTAGGAAAAGCAGCCGTCCAGCTGAGTTTGGACTATCTGAAAAAAGAATACCAAGCTAAACAAGTTTCCTTACCTGTCCATTTAGAGAATCAAAAGGCTAGGAGGTTCTGGACGGCGCTTGGCTTTCAAGAATCGGATAACATCGAAGACGCTTATCTTTACATGCGTCGAACACTCTGACCGCAATGTCGTAAAACTACTTAAATAGATAACAAGGTGCTCTTTGTTCCGCATCAGCAATGAAGCGAACGAAGTGAGCCATTCCGATACTCTTCACCGTAGTGGCAGTGAGATAAGCGATTGTTTCGCTTATCTCACGACGGAATTTTTGAGACCTTAGGCTCAAAAATTAGCTATGAAACGCCGTAGGCGGTTGCCAGCGTCCGCACTACCTAAGAAGAGTATCAATAAAAATAACTTTAAAAGAGGTAACACACATGTCTAAAATTATCGGTATTGACTTAGGTACAACTAACTCAGCAGTCGCAGTTCTTGAAGGAACTGAAAGCAAAATCATCGCTAACCCAGAAGGCAACCGCACAACGCCATCTGTTGTGTCCTTCAAAAATGGCGAAATTATCGTTGGTGACGCGGCAAAACGCCAAGCAGTGACCAACCCAGACACCATCATCTCCATCAAATCTAAAATGGGGACTTCTGAAAAAGTATCTGCCAACGGCAAAGAATACACCCCACAAGAAATCTCAGCCATGATTCTGCAATACCTCAAAGGCTATGCAGAAGATTACCTTGGTGAGAAAGTGACTAAAGCAGTTATCACTGTTCCTGCCTACTTCAACGACGCGCAACGTCAAGCGACCAAAGACGCTGGTAAAATCGCTGGTCTTGAAGTAGAGCGTATCGTCAACGAGCCAACCGCAGCAGCTCTGGCTTACGGTCTTGACAAGACAGACAAAGAAGAAAAAATCTTGGTCTTTGACCTTGGTGGTGGTACCTTTGACGTGTCTATCCTAGAACTCGGTGATGGGGTCTTCGACGTTCTCGCCACTGCTGGTGATAACAAACTCGGTGGTGACGACTTCGACCAGAAAATCATCGACCACATGGTGGCAGAATTCAAGAAAGAAAACGGCATTGACTTGTCAGCAGACAAGATGGCTCTTCAACGCTTGAAAGATGCAGCTGAAAAAGCCAAGAAAGACCTGTCAGGTGTGACCCAAACCCAAATCAGCTTGCCATTCATCACAGCGGGAGCAGCTGGACCACTCCACTTGGAAATGACCCTGACGCGTGCGAAATTTGACGAATTGACAGCAGACTTGGTAGAGCGTACCAAAGTGCCTGTTCGTCAAGCCCTGTCAGATGCCGGTTTGTCAGCTTCTGAAATTGATGAAGTTATCCTCGTTGGTGGATCAACCCGTATCCCTGCGGTTGTTGAAGCTGTCCGCAAGGAAACAGGTAAAGAACCAAACAAATCTGTTAACCCTGACGAAGTGGTTGCCATGGGTGCTGCTATCCAAGGTGGTGTCATCACTGGTGATGTGAAGGACGTTGTTCTCCTTGACGTTACCCCATTGTCACTGGGTATTGAGACTATGGGTGGCGTATTTACCAAACTCATCGACCGCAACACCACTATCCCAACCTCTAAATCACAAGTCTTCTCAACAGCGGCTGATAACCAGCCTGCCGTTGACATCCACGTGCTCCAAGGTGAGCGTCCAATGGCCAACGACAACAAGACCCTTGGTCGCTTCCAGTTGACTGACATTCCAGCAGCGCCTCGTGGTATCCCTCAAATCGAAGTGACCTTCGACATCGACAAGAACGGTATCGTCTCTGTTAAGGCCAAAGACCTTGGGACACAAAAAGAGCAAACCATCGTTATCAAGTCTAACGACGGCCTGTCTGAAGAAGAGATTGAGCGTATGATGAAAGATGCTGAAGCTAATGCTGAAGCCGATGCGAAACGTAAAGAAGAAGTAGACCTTCGCAACAACGTTGACCAGGCTATCTTTGCGACTGAGAAAACCCTCAAAGATACAGAGGGTCAGTTTGAGGCAGAACGTGCAGAAACGCAAACAGCTCTTGATGAATTGAAAGCAGCGCAAGAAGCCAACAACATCGAAGACATGAAAGCTAAATTAGAAAACCTTAACGAAAAAGCACAAGCCTTGGCAGTGAAACTCTACGAACAAGCAGCTGCAGCCCAGCAAGCTGCCGCAGGTGCAGAAGGTGCTCAAACTGCTGATAACACTGCTGGTGACGATGTCGTAGACGGCGAGTTTACGGAGAAGTAAGTGACAAAAACCGTTTAAAAACCGAATGAAGATAGGCCGCAGAGCGGCGTCCCCTTCAACAGCTTACATCAGTAGGAGGAATTGTTATGTCACTGGTAGACAATAAAAGGAATGCTGTTGCTTTTTATGAAACAGCCTATCTGGGGAATCCTAGGGAAGCAGTGGAACTGTATGTTAGAGAAAACTATCTCCAACACAATCCTAAAGTGGAAGATGGCAAAGCGGGATTTATTGCTTATTTTGAAGAAATGAAGCAATACTGTCCAAATAAGGAAATTGAGTTTGTTAGAGTCATCGGAGAAGGTGATTTAGTTGCTCTTCACACCCATCAAACTTGGGGGGCTCCTGAGAATAAGGAATATGTGACCATGGATTTCTTCCGTTTTGAAGATGGTAAAATTGTAGAGCACTGGGATTCGATTCAAGAGGTCATGCCAACCAAGTCAGGCAGGACAATGTACTAATTTTATAAATAGGATTAGCACTTTACCAACAAACCAGAGGTTGACACCCAGCCTCTGGTTTTCGGGTAATGGAAAAACTTTCCAACTAAATGTGAATTGCTGCTCTGCGATGGCGAGCGAAGCGAGCTCCTAACGGATACTTTTCGCCGTAGCAAGAGTGAGGATAGCGATTTGTCGCAATTCTCACGGCGGTCTTCTGAGACTTTGGCTCAGAATTTAGCCATGGAACTCCGAAGGAGATCGCTGGCGTCCGTGCTACTTAAGAAAAGTATCAAGAAAAAACCGAAAGGTAAAATTATGAACAATCAAGAATACTACGACCGATTAGGCGTCTCCAAGTCTGCGTCACAAGACGAGATCAAGAAGGCCTATCGGAAATTATCTAAAAAATACCACCCCGACATCAACAAGGAAGCTGGGGCGGAACAGAAATACAAAGACATCCAAGAGGCCTATGAGACCTTGGGTGACGAGCAAAAACGGGCGAGTTATGACCAGTTTGGTCCAGCAGGAGCTGGTGGTGGCTTCGGTGGTGGCGGTTTTGGCGGCTTTGATGGCGGTGGCTTCGGTGGTTTTGAGGACATCTTCTCTAGCTTCTTTGGCGGCGGTGGTGCTTCTCGTAACCCCAACGCCCCTCGTCAAGGGGATGACCTCCAATATCGCATCAATCTCAAATTTGAAGAGGCCATTTTCGGTACGGAAAAAGAGGTCAAATACAACCGCGAAGCAAGCTGTCATACCTGTCATGGTTCTGGAGCCAAGCCTGGCACTAGCCCTGTGACCTGTGGCCGCTGTCATGGATCGGGTGTGATCAATGTGGACACGCAGACCCCTCTCGGTATGATGCGCCGTCAAGTGACCTGTAATGTCTGTCATGGCCGTGGCCAGGAGATCAAAGATCCTTGCCAGACCTGTCACGGGACTGGTCATGAAAAACAGGCCCATTCTGTGACGGTGAAGATTCCTGCGGGGATTGAGACAGGACAGCAGATCCGCTTATCAGGTCAAGGAGAAGCAGGTATCAACGGAGGCCCTTACGGTGATCTCTATGTGGTGGTCAATGTCCAAGCCAGCGATAAGTTTGAACGTCAAGGGACAACGATTTACTATGATTTGAACATCAGCTTTGTTCAGGCTGCTTTAGGAGATACGGTGGACATTCCGACTGTTCATGGTGATGTCGAAATGACCATCCCAGCTGGCACGCAAACGGGTAAGAAATTCCGTCTGCGAGGCAAGGGTGCACCGCAATTGCGTGGCTCAGGCCAAGGGGATCAATTTGTTACAGTCAACATTGTAACACCAACCAAACTCAATGATAAGCAGAGAGAGGCGCTCAAAGCGTTTGCTGCTGCTTCTGGTGAGCAGGTCCAACCTAGCAAGAAAAAAGGTTTCTTCGAGTCCATCAAAGATGCCTTGGAAGGCGAATAAATCACTTATAAGCCAAGTTTCTCTAGTGAGGCTTGGCCTTTTGGTTGTGGCTAAGTCAAGCACTGCTGCATACTCTCATCAGTTGAAGTTTAGGTTCTATAAATTCTGTAGTGGTAAATCCACCATAGAGATTATAGGGCCTTTTGAAAGTAGAAAAAGAGCCGAAGTTTATGGGATATCTCTAAAGTGTATTGATAGCTGGATTTAGGGGCATATTCTCATCATTATCTCACGGAAATTTCATTTGTTTTTGGTTTTTTTTCGCTTTAAGGATTTTTAAAGAAAAATTTTACTTTTCTTTAAGGTTTGGGCCTTATACTAATATCATCCTAGCAAGATAACTTGCAGGATCTCCTAAATTTTTTTATTTTCTTTTTCATAATAATCTCCTAGGAAAAGCGGGTTTGACCTGCTTTTTCTGTTTTGTGCGATGTTTGTACGGATTCGCGCTATTTGGTCTGTTCAGAAAACTGGCTTAAACCTGACTGTACCCCTACAGAATCATGAAGTAGTGCTTTTTTTCCTGACCAGAACGTGGTAGAATAAGTCCATGACACGATATAAAGCGATTATTTCCTATGATGGGACAAGGTTTTCGGGTTTTCAGCGACAGCCTGAGGAACGCACGGTCCAGGAGGAATTGGAAAAAACCCTAGCACGGTTAAATAGTGGCCAGCCGGTCACCATTTACGGAGCTGGGCGGACAGATGCAGGTGTTCATGCTTACGGACAGGTCATCCATTTCGATCTTCCCCAAGAGCGCGATGTGGAAAAACTCCGGTTTGGTCTAGATACCCAGGCGCCGGAAGACATTGATGTCGTCTCAGTTGAGGTAGTGTCTGAGGACTTCCATGCCCGCTACAGCAAGCATAGCAAGACCTATGAGTTCCTCGTTGATACCGGTCGGCCTAAGAACCCCATGATGCGTCATTATGCGACAGCCTATCCCTATCCCTTGGATCTGGCCCTCATGCAGGAGGCCATCAAGGATTTGGTGGGGACGCATGATTTTACAGGGTTTACAGCAACAGGAACTAGTGTGGAAAATAAAGTCCGCACTATCACTCGGGCGACTGTGGAGTGTGAGGGACGTCCTAATTTTTTGGTCTTTACTTTTACAGGCAATGGCTTTCTCTATAAGCAGGTCCGCAACATGGTTGGCACCCTCTTAAAAATTGGCAACGGCCGAATGCCTGTTACTCAAATCAAAACAATATTGGAAAGTAGAGATCGGAATCTGGCGGGCCCAACAGCTGCTGGCAACGGCCTCTATCTAAAGGAGATTAGTTATGACGACTAAGTATATTTTAGCAATTTCAGGAAATGACATTTTCAGCGGTGGTGGCCTTTACGCTGACCTCTCGACCTATTCAGCTAATGGCCTTCATGGATTTGTGGCAGTGACGTGTCTGACGGCCATGACGGAGAATGGGTTTGAAGTCTTTGGCACGGACAAGACGGTCTTCAACCACCAGCTCCAGAGTTTGAAGGATGTGCCATTTTCAGCGATTAAGTTGGGTCTTTTGCCTGATGTGGAAATAGCAGAGCTGGCCTTGGATTTTATCAAGGGCCATCAAGAAATTCCAATCGTTCTGGACCCTGTTCTGGTCTGCAAGGAGAGCCATGACGTAGAAGTCAGCGCCTTGCGTGACGAGTTGCTCAAGTTTTTCCCTTATGTGAGCATTATCACACCAAACCTGGTAGAAGTGGAGCTATTGGCCCAAACGGAGATTAAAACCTTAGAGGATATGAAGGCTGCAGCTAGGCGCTTGCATGAGTTGGGGGCTAGATCAGTTGTGGTCAAGGGGGGCAATCGCTTCAGCCAAGAGAAGGCTGTAGACGTCTTTTATGATGGCAAAGCCTTTGAGGTGCTGGAATATCCGATTCTTGAGACCAACAATATCGGAGCAGGTTGCACCTTTGCTTCTAGCATTGCTAGTCAGCTGGTTCATGGGCATGAAGCGATTCAGGCTGTCCGCCTGTCAAAAGACTTTGTCTATCAAGCCATCAAACATTCAGATCACTATGGAGTAAAACAACATCATGACCAATCATAACATCAAAAACCTAACCTTATTAGCCGTTCTGACAGCCTTGACAATTGTCTTGGGCTTGTTCGTCAAGTTGCCTACACCTACTGGCGTCACCACCTTGCTTGATGTGGGAATTTTTTTCACTGCCTTTTACCTTGGCAGGCGCGAAGGAGCTATGGTTGGAGGGTTATCAGCCTTCCTGTTCGACCTGATTGCAGGCTATCCGCAGTGGATGTTCATCAGTCTTTTTGCCCATGGCGCCCAAGGCTATCTAGCAGGATTCACAGGAAAAAAACGCCCGATCGGCTTGGGACTTGCGACCTTGATCATGGTTGGGACCTATTTCCTGGCTTCCAGCGTCATGAATGGGGTCGGCGCTGCTTCACTAGAAGTATTGACCAATGTGATGCAGAATGTCGTCGGAATGGCTGGAGGCTACTTGCTTTACCAGGCCTTTAAGGGTATCGGTGTGCGAGGTCTTGCATGAATCTGGAGCAATTAGAAACTGAGACCAGGGCCCTTGTGTTAGATTTGCTGGAAAGAAGCAGGATCGCTAAAGGTCAAATCTTTGTGCTGGGCCTGTCTAGTTCTGAGGTGGTTGGTGGAACGATTGGAAAAAATTCCAGCCGTGAGATTGGCCAAGTGATTGTTAAGACGATCCTTGAAGAACTTACTGAGCGGGGGATTTACCTGGCAGTTCAGGGATGCGAACATCTGAACCGGGCCTTGGTGGTGGAGCGAGAGCTAGCTCTGGTTAAGGACCTTGAAATCGTCAATGTCCTGCCGACCTTGCACGCTGGTGGAAGCGGCCAGTTAGCGGCCTTTGACTACATGACAGATCCCGTAGAAGTGGAGTTTATCGTGGGTCACACGGGGCTCGATATCGGTGATACGGCTATCGGTATGCATATCAAGCATGTTCAAGTTCCCCTAAGGCCACTGCAGCGAGAGCTGGGTGGTGCCCATGTGACAGCTTTGACAACTCGACCAAAGCTTATTGGCGGTGCCAGAGCGGAGTATCAACAGGATCCGCTTCGAAAATTTTAAGGAGAGCCTAACGAGCTATTTAGATTTTTTTCTAAATAGCTCTTGTTTTTTGGTTAAGTGTGTGTTAAAATCTATTTAGAAATATTTCTAAATAGATTTTAAAGGAGCAAGTTATGGGATTTGGCGAGACTTTTAAAGCCTTATCTGATCCAGTTCGGCGTGAAATCTTGACACATTTGAAAAATGGTCCTTCGTCAGCAGGGGAGATTGCTGGCCGATTTGAGATGACAGGAGCGACCGTCTCTTATCACTTGAAAGTCTTAAAGAATGCTGATTTGATTAGTGAAGCTAGGGTCAAAAATTTTATTTACTACGACCTCAACACTTCTGTATTAGAAGAGGTTCTGTTGTGGTTGACTGATTTGAAAGGAGAAAAAGAAAATGAAGCTTAATAAAAGGTTGTTGGTGGTAACGTCCGCCTTCGTTTTTCTCCCCATGCTACTGGGGGTAGTCCTGTGGGAGCGATTGCCTGAGCAGTTGCCAACGCATTTTGGATTGGATGGTAGCGCAGATGGTTTTTCGAGTAAGGCAGAAGCGGTTTACCTGGACCCATTTATTTTTCTGGGGGTACACCTATTCCTTCTAGTTGTGACGACTATTAGTCCCAAGTCTCAAAACATCAGCCCTAAGATGATGCGTCTACTCTATTGGTTTATTCCAGTTTTAGCGGGTCTTCTTCAGACCATAACCTACCTAGTAGCATTGGGCTGGATAATAAATCCTACTCGGTTCATCTCTTTTTTGCTAGGCGGTTTCTTTATGCTTGTCGGGAATTATCTGCCAAAGATCAAACAGAATTATGCGGTTGGGATAAAGCTTCCGTGGACCTTAGATGATGAACAAAATTGGAATAAGACCCACCGTCTGGCAGGCAGGGTGTGGATGTTGGCGGGGCTACTGATTTGTTTGTCTGTTTGCTTCCCTATTGAGCCTCTCTATGTTCTCCTTCCTCTGATTGCTATTATGATTCTACTGCCAGCTATTTATTCCTACAAGCTGAGCCGGCAAGGTGAGAAGTTAGATTTATGAAAGTTTGCTGGTGAAACACTTTTGAGAATCAAAACTTTCTGCTAGAATAAGAGTATGTTAGATTTGAAGGACTATGGGATAGACATGTGGCCCAAGGAAAAGATTAAGGCTTTCCGCAAGGCGCTCTTGGATTGGTATGATGCCAATAAGCGAGATTTGCCTTGGCGGCGGACGATGGATCCGTATGCCATCTGGGTGTCGGAGATTATGCTTCAGCAGACTCAGGTAGTGACGGTAATTCCCTACTATGAGCGATTTTTGGACTGGTTTCCGACGGTTGAAGCCTTGGCTGATGCGCCTGAGGAGCGCTTGTTAAAGGCCTGGGAAGGCCTGGGTTATTATTCGCGCGTGCGCAATATGCAGGCGGCGGCCCAGCAGATTATGACAGAGTTTGCAGGTGTTTTTCCCAAAACCTACCAGGAGATTGTCAGCCTCAAAGGGATAGGTCCCTACACCGCAGGAGCCATTGCCAGCATTGCTTTTGGTCTGCCGGAGCCTGCCGTGGATGGTAATGTCATGCGGGTCATGGCAAGGTTATTTGAGGTCGATTACGACATTGGAGATCCGAAAAATCGCAAGATTTTCCAGGCCATCATGGAGGAGCTGATTGATCCCGAGCGGCCGGGAGACTTTAACCAGGCCTTGATGGATTTGGGGACAGATATCGAAGCTCCCAAGAATCCTCGGCCAGAGGAGAGTCCTGTCCTTCAGTTTAGCGCAGCCTATTTGCATGGGACCATGGACAAATACCCGATCAAGGAAGCCAAGAAAAAGCCGAGACCTGTTGAGATTCAGGCCTTTGTTATCCGCAACCAAGAGGGGCAATATCTCCTGGAAAAAAATCAGGAAGGGCGGCTTCTATCAGGATTTTGGTCCTTTCCCATCATGGAAACCCAGCTGGTGGCTCAGCAGTTGGACCTCTTTGAGGAGGGGGACCAAGTCCTTGAACCTCTCTCACAGCTAGGGGCTTTTGAGGAAAAGTATCAGTTGGAGCCAGCTTGGACGGACCAGGTCTTTTCGACGATCACCCATGTCTTTAGCCATCAAAAGTGGCAGATTCGGCTGGTTGAAGGCTGGATAGAAGACGCTCGCTTGCCTGAGGAAGGCCAACTGGTGTGGGCTGATTTAGAAGACTTTGAGGCCTATCCGTTTGCCACCCCGCAGAAGAAGATGGTAGATGCTTACTTGAGCAATAGCTGAGCAGAAAAATCTGTTTCTAGTCATGGCAAATGGCTACTTAATCTGTTTTAATAAATAATCCAAAGGAGGATTCTAATGAAAGTTATTGTAGATCAGAGTTTTTGGGATGTCTTTCCCCAAGCGCAAATTTCAGTTTTGTCCGTTACTGGCATAGATAATCGGATAGATGAGGCAAAACTTGGCTATTTGCAAGAGCTTCTGACTCAAGCTAGCCAGAAGGCCCAAGCTTTTTTGACAGACGACAATTTTGCGCAGAATGAGGTCATCAAGGAATGGCGGGAAGCATTCTCGCAATTCAAGACCAAAAAAGGAGCACGTTCATCGATCGAAGCCCTGCTTAAGCGCGTTAGTCAAGGCAGGGAGTTTCACCCTATCAATCCGCTGGTTGACCTCTATAACAGTGTGTCCTTGACCTACGGCTTGCCATGTGGTGGCGAGGATATGGACTGTATCCAAGGTGACTTGCACCTTGGCAAGGCCCGTGGCGGAGAGGCCTTCCGCCCGCTTGGGGAAGAAGAAGACCTTCCTGCGCTACCTGAGGAAATTATATATTATGATGAGGCAGGCGCTATTTGCCGCAACTTTAACTGGCGAGAAGCCCAACGCACCATGTTGACAGAAGAAACCACCAGCGCGGTTTTAATCATTGAAGCCATCAATGATGTCCAGAAAGCGCGAGCACGGGAAGCTATAGTAGCTCTGCAAGAACTGATCCAAGACTACTTCGGTGTAAAAGGAACGGTCAGTCATTTGACCCAAGAAGTGCCGACTGCCAGTCTCTAAAAGTGAAAAAAGACAGCTTGCCAGTCAGGAGCCCACTGAAAAAGTGAGTCTCATTAGAAATTGGACAGACAATAATTATTTCTTTCCATAATAGTGAATTAAAAAAACGAATGAATGATAAAAAGTGTTCAGTAACTAGATATCATTATTCGTTTTTTATGATAATCATTTTTGCTATTTAGACTTTTTCAGTGCTCTCGCCAGTCAGAGCAAGTTGTTTTTAGCTGGAATCGGAATTGCCTAAGGATGAGCCAAGGATCGGCAATATCCTGATTTTCTGTGTTGGCCTTAATCTGATCTTCGGAAGATTGATCAGGGTGGCCAATATGCTGCCATCCTTGATTTTAGCGATGTTAGGAACACTTTTTTTCTAAAACGTTTTTCAAAACATGTCATTTATAGTTGACATATTTTTTCTTATCTGGTATACTGATGGTGTAACATATATGTGACTTTGGGCTAAACTTGTCCAAAAAATTTTAGACGAAGGTGTCATCTATAAGTGACATGTGAGGGAGACCTTAACATTTTTAACTGCTGTGTCATATATACGAGCCGCTACATAGAATAGAGCGAACTAGCAAGCCAGATCTGCTATTTCCCCGAGAAAGGAGAAGTCATGAACCGTGTCAAGGACTTTCGCACCGAGTTAGGTCTGTCCCAGCTGGCCCTGGGTAAAAGCATTGGTGTCGCCAGGCAGACCATCAACCTGATCGAAAATGACAAGTACAACCCCTCGCTGGACCTCTGCATCAAGCTGGCAGAGACGCTTCAGACCGACCTCAACACCCTCTTTTGGGAGACCAGACATTTGTAAGGAGATAGGATGAAACACTTTGATAAAAACAACTTTTACCACTTTTTTCTTCGCCGTTTTTATGGCATCAATGGGGAGCTGGACGAATACAGCATGGCAGAGATCAATAAATTCGGCAACCACATGTTTATGTTCCTCTATAGTTTGGTATTAGTGGGTTTCCTGCTGGAATTGTTTGCACTGGCTGACATCTGGGATATACTGGCCCTACTAGGAGTCTTTATCCCATTTAATGCCCAGGTTAAACTCATTAGACGTTTGGGACTAGATAAGCTTGAAGTCGAACAAGACCAAATGAAAGCAGCAAAGAAAACCATGTTCAAACGGACTCTCTGGCAAACGCTTATCATCATAGGGGTTATGCTTCTAACGATCATCGCTATGTGGAGGATGGGCATTCCCCAAGAAGATGGCACCAGTGCCGATATTTTCTTTAAAATCGCTGCTCCAGGTGCAATGGCTATCATGACTCCGATTGCTTTCTTGGTACAGCTGAAAGACAACCTCAAGAAAATTAGTCTGATTGAAGAAGGAGACGAGACATGAAACACAACTTTTTTATTCGTACCTTGACTTATCTCCTCATCTACCTGCCTATCAGCGTTATTATCGAAGTCACGACTGAGGGCGACTTGAGCAATTTCTTGACCTACCAAAGACTCTTTAGTACCCTTTTCTTTGGTGTCTTTATGGCAACTGTCATGCCACATGTCGTCAAAAAGTATAAGCAGTAAAAAGGAGCTTCCCTATGAGCAAATTAGGACACTTGACCCGCAGTAAAAAGGGGTTCATCACCTTTGCCATCGGCTACAGCCTCTTAACTCTCCTTTATCTTTACAGCTTTCTAATCGCAAAGGAGGATCTCATTATCATGCCTCTCTATCTCTTTTGGATGATTCAAACCGTCTCACTGTCCCAGGTAAACCGTACCAAGTACCAGGTCTGGGCCATGCGACTGGTTAGCATCGAATTAGCCCTAGTAACCGCGGTACAAGTCTATGCAGGTTTTGCCCGCCCTGTCTTTTATATCTTTGCTGGACTGATCTTTCTTTTGAGCTTCGTGAAGTACCCGAGTCCAACCGATTCTAACCATAAAGAATAAGGAGTTTTCGTATGAACAAAGAACCTTTTACCGACAAACTGATCAAACGCTTTTACGGTATCACAGGACCTCTGGATGAGTACAAGCGCCACGAGGTGGATCGTATTGGTAATATTGGGTTTATCGTCCTCTTTTATGTTTTGGTACTTGGGAATTTTTTGGCCATTTTGGCTGCTTATCATTACCCGGAGCAGGTTGCTCTGCTCTATCCGATCATTCTGACGGTAGTCATCTTGTTACTCAGTTTCTACATTGTTCTTAAGGGGAAAAAGGCTGGTGTCTCATACTTTGAAAAAGAAGAACTTAGTGAGAAGGAGCTCAAGAAACTCTCTTATGTAGGATTGAAAGCCGGCCTCGCTTTTGGAACAGGGATGTATCTGATGCAGGGGCTTCTTCAGTGGCTGATCGATCAGGAGCCCTTTCTTGCGGTGTTGACTAACTGGCGCACCTTGATTGTTGCAGTGCTTCAGGGTATTCTCTTCGGTGGTTTCATCCATCTTATCATCAAATCCCGCATGAAAAGAAGAGACTAGATATGAAGAAGCGCAATGATTATTTTGGGAAATCTGATTTTCTCTGTTTAGGCATACTCTATAGTTTTTGGTATGGGTTATGCCTATACAGTTGCATTGCTGATGAAGAGCCCTTGTCATTCTTTCCCTTAGTGGTTTTTTGGCTGGTCCAAGCTCTTCCTCTCTTGACGACTTTCTGGGGCAAGTACCGTTTGAGGATGGTGCGCCTTGTGAGTCTGACTTTGGCAATGGTCATGGCCGTAAAGATTGCTCGAGGCTTATCTCCCAGCTACCAATGGCTCTTTGTCTTAGGTTTACTGATCATGGCAATCCTCCCTGAGACGTTATTGAGACGATTGCCCCAACAATAGCCTTAGAAAGTGACTTGTTTTAACGACTTTAGCTTGTATTGAAAGGAAATAATTTATGAAAACAGTAAAAAACAGCGCAAAATTTATCGGTTTGATTGCCCTGATTTTGGTCATCAACCTCAGTCCTATGTTCATGATTGGGAATCAAGCTAGTACCCCTGTTGGCCTTCAATGGTTTTTAAGCATCGGCTATCTGATCTTAGCCAGCCTAGTGATCTGTCTAGTTTACAAGCGCTATAAAACCTATGAAAGTCCTGAGGTCAGGGCACAGAAATTTGGCTGGAAGGACCTTGGCATCGCCCTGCTGTTCTTTTTGGGAACACGGGTAATCGCTATAGTGGGAGCCATCGTGTTCCAACTTTTGCTGGGAACAGCTACTTCGGCTAACGATGCGGCTTTGACGGCGACAGTAGGTCAGGTACGTTCTATGTTTGTTCTTTACTTCGTAGCTTTCCATGTAGCGATCGGCCTTTTTGCCCCGATCTTAGAGGAGTTGGTTTTCCGTGGCTTTTTCACCAAGTATTTCTTCGCCAATCGCGCCAGCAAATGGCTGCCTTTGATTCTTTCGTCAGCCATCTTTGCCCTGCTTCACATCGCGCATCCTGTAGAATTTATCGTCTATTTCCCACTGGGGGCCTTGTTCTATCTGGCCTATGCGCGCAGGGGCAATATCAAGGATGCCATAGCAGTGCATATTCTCAATAATAGCTTGATGGTTATCTTGTCCATCATCAATTACATCCTTTTGGTGTGGCAATAAGATAGAAAAGTCTTTGGAAATTGTAAAATAATTTTCAGGGACTTTTTTTCTGATGGCTGTGAGGAGGTACAGGTTAAGTCTGTTTGGATCGACTTCAAGTGCCTCAAATTTAGAAAATAGCCTTGTTCTAGACGCACAAGTCTATCTGTGCTATAATGAATAAAAAGGATGTAAGCGCTATATCTATTTTGGAAAAATAGCGCAGTATTGCCAAAAAGGGCAAGGGAGTTTAAGTGTAACAAGGGAGGTTCGCAATGTCCAAGGTGTTATTGATAGTCAATCCAAGTGCTGGTGGAGAGAAGGCCAAAGCCTTTGAAGGACAAGCCAAGGAGAAATTAGCCAGCTTATTTGATGATGTCGTGGTCAAGTATACAGAAAAGGCCGGCGATGCGATAGCATTTGCTAGACAAGCAGCCAGGGAACGTTATGACAGTGTCTTTGTCATGGGAGGAGACGGCACAGTTAATGAAGGAATCAGTGGCCTTGCGGAGCAGGATTATCGGCCGACCTTCGGCTTCTTTCCTCTGGGGACGGTCAATGATCTGGCGCGTGCGCTGGGCATGTCACTGGATCCTGAGGAGGCCATCCACCAGTTGGACTTAACAAAAGTTAAACCTCTGGATATCGGCAAGGTCAATGACCAGTATTTCATGAACGTTGTGGCTATAGGAACCATCCCAGAGTCGATCAACAACGTCGATCCTGAGCAGAAAACCAAGTGGGGCAAGCTAGCTTACTTTATTTCAGGATTTAAGCAGTTGACAGAGACCAACTTCCATGAGTTCCGTTTAACTATTGACGGGGAAGTTCGAGAAGTTCAGAGTAGCACTTTACTGATCGGTTCCTCCAATACTATCGGTGGCTTTGAAAGCATCTTGCCAGAAGCCGAAGTGAACGATGGCCTACTCCACCTGATCTACCTCAAAGATCAGACTCTCTTGGATACCTTGGTTGCTGTGCCAGAACTGCTTTCTGGCAATAGCGGCTCTAGTGAGAAGATTGAGTACATGACCGTTAAAGAACTCAAGGTAGAATTGCTTGACCCAAGCATCCGGCTCAGTATCAATGTGGACGGAGATGAAGGAGATTGCCTACCAGTGACGATCAGTGTACTGCCGTCGCACCTGGATGTCTATTACTAGGCAATATGGAAAGGTAGTAAATTTATTCTTGCTAACAAGTCGTTAGCTACCTTATGATAACTGAGGCGATTTTTCGGGAGATTTTAGAAAGTCTTAGCAAGCAAAGTGGTTCCGACCAGAAATTTGGGAAAAGTCAGCAAAAACCTTTGAAAAATCCTAGTCTTGTGGTAAAATTGTAGGGTATGTAAAAAAACTTAAGGAGAGACATCATGTCTGTATCATTCGAAACAAAAGAGACAAACCGCGGCGTTTTGACCTTCACTATCGCCCAAGCGGATATCCAACCAGAGTTGACAAAAGTTTTCAACAAGATTAAGAAAGACCTTGCTGTGCCAGGTTTCCGTAAGGGACACTTGCCACGTCCTATCTTCAACCAACGTTTTGGTGAAGAAGCGCTTTACCAAGATGCTTTGAATAACCTCTTGCCAGATGCTTATGAAGCTGCTGTAAAGGAAGCAGGCATCGAAGTGGTTGCGCAACCAAAAATCGATGTTCTGTCTATGGAAAAAGGCCAAGACTGGACCATCACAGCTGAAGTTGTGACAAAACCTGAAGTAAAATTGGGCGACTACAAAAACCTTGAAGTGGCTGTAGAAGCTTCAAAAGAAGTGACTGACGAAGAAGTTGATGCTCGTCTTGACCGTGAGCGTAACAACTTGGCAGAACTTGCTATCAAAGAAGGCAAGGCTGAAGAAGGCGACACAGTGGTTATTGACTTCGTAGGTTCTGTTGACGGTGAAGAATTTGACGGTGGCAAGGGTGACAACTACTCACTTGAGCTTGGTTCAGGTCAATTCATCCCAGGTTTTGAAGATCAATTGGTTGGGCACGAAGCTGGTGAAACAGTCAACGTTGAAGTGACCTTCCCAGAAGATTACCAAGCGGCAGACTTGGCTGGTAAAGATGCTGTCTTTGTAACAACTATCCATGAAGTGAAGACAAAAGAAATTCCAGACTTGGACGATGAGTTGGCTAAAGACTTGGATGAAGAAGTAGACACTTTGGATGAGTTGAAGGCTAAGTACCGCAAGGAATTGGAAGCTAGCAAGGAAGAGGCTTACACGGATGCTGTCGAAGCAGCTGCGATCGAACTTGCAGTTGAAAATGCTGAAATCGTTGACCTTCCAGAAGAAATGGTTCACGAAGAAGTTCACCGTGCCATGAATGAATTCCTCGGCAACATGCAACGTCAAGGCATCTCACCAGAAATGTACTTCCAAATCACTGGCACTACTCGCGATGACCTTCATAAGCAACATGAAGCAGATGCAGACAAGCGCGTGAAAACCAACCTTGTTATTGAAGCTATTGCCAAGGCAGAAGGGTTTGAAGCTACGGATGAGGATATCGAAAACGAAATTCAAAACCTTTCAACTGACTACAATATCCCAGTTGAGCAAGTGCGTAGCCTGCTTTCAGAAGACATGCTTAAACATGACATCGCTGTTAAGAAGGCTGTTGAAGCGATCACAAGCACTGCTAAGGTAAAATAAAAATTACTAAGATTGAAGAAAGAGTCCCAAGAGATTCTTACTTCAATCTTTTTTTAATTGCACGGACAGAATTAGGGGCCTTACAATGCCTATTCCTTTTGAGAAGCCTGATTAAGCAGAACAGTTATAAGAGCATAGATTGTAGTTTTATCAGCCTATGCCTAGCTTCAAGAGAGTAGGAATCTGTTGTGAACGACTTCTCAAATGCCTCGAGTTTTGTTATAATAAAGAAAACGATTCCAAAAGGAGAAGGTTTATGGAAGTCAAAGAAATCATGGAAATTTTAGAGGAGATGAAGGTGGCTGTCTTTGCGACAGTTGACAAGGACGGTTTGCCACATGCCAGACACATTCATGTGGGTGTGGCCAATGAACAAGGGGTCTTTTTTATGACGGGGCCAAGTACTCATTTCCACCAGCAAATGATGGATACAGGCCAAGTAGCAGTGACAGCAATGGCACAAGAGGACTACCTCATTCAAGTCATTCGGATCGAGGGACGAGTAAGGCCTGTCGGCCCAGATTTGCTTCATGATCTCTTAAAAGACAATCCTTATGTGTCTTATGTTTATCCGACAGCGCAGGAGCAACAGGATGTTCAGGTTTTCCAACTTTATGAAGGAAAAGGGTTTTACCATAGCTTGACCCAAGGGCATAAATATGTCTTTTCCATCGGGGACGAGCAGTCTCCGACCAGCAGGACAATTGTTTAATAGCTTTATAGAGGGGTGTTTGGGATTTTTTGGTGCTTGAAATCGGTGGGGTTGCCTTCTATAGCCCGACAATCCGATGAATTCAGTCACTAGAGACCGCATTGGGCATAGGCAAACCCTAAAAGATTTGATATAATAGAGACGACAAAAGATATTAGGGAGTATGCCATGATTGATTTAGCAGTAGCCTGGACCTTTACCAAGGAGACTTATGCGCCAGAAAATGCAATCAAACTATTGAGACCAGATGAAGATATTGTTGCGGTTTATAAGACAACCAAGGATATTGCTATTTTTACGGATAAGCGTTTGATTGTCAGAGATGCACCGCCTCTAGCTCCAAAGAAAGTGGAGACCTATGTCTTGCCTTACAGGGCTATCCAGATGTGGTCAACGGAGAAGAATGGCACAATTTTAGACTTCGGCGCAGATGTGGCATTATGGACACAGGTTGGCCGGATGAAGATCAATCTCAAAAAAGAAATTGATTTGCAAAAGTTTGAAGCTCTCTTATCCAGCCTCATTGTTTGAGTTAAATTACTAAAAAGATTGAAGGTCATGTCTCTTTAAGATAAGTCTTCAATCTTTCTTTTTATAGTCATTCCACTTCAAAAAGCACTTTTTATACTAAATAAAATTCAGAAATAGATAATTTAGTGCATTACCGACTGATTCTCAAATAAAACAGTATTGCTTGATTTCCAAACGTCGCAATTAGATAAAAACCGCTTCAGTAGTTCACGGGACTGTTAGAGAAGCGTTCTATAGAACTAGAAAACGTGGTGACAGTAAGGCTAGACATGCTAAGATCAAGTAAACGAACCCTTTACCCTTCTATTTTTGATTTTGAATGAGTATTATCGTTTAAGAAAACAATTTTCTTTTCTCATACTTCTCTGAGCTTTCTTATTTCTAGGCTTAGACCTCAAACGGTCTAACCCCAGACCGTTTGAGTAAGTAGCACGGACCTTAGGCAAAACAGTCTGGGGTTAGACTGTTTTGGAAAGCAAGTAGTGTTTCATTGCTAAATTTTGAGCCCTCCTCACTTTGTCATTTCTAGACTCGGAGCTTCAACTGTCCACTGGACAGTTGAACTGCTACGGCGTCAGTATCGCTTTTGCTCGCTATTGCTCGTACTCCATATTTTTCAAGTGGAAAAACTATATCAGATAAGTCGCAAAAATGCGACAGAGCGATTGAAAGCTTACCCTTCCTGAAAAAATTGTGGTAAAATAATAAAAAAGATTTTTTAGAGGATGATTTATGACGATAACCTATCAATCAACACGGGATGCCAAGTTGACAGCAACGGCTAGTCAAGCGATTTTGCAAGGCTTGTCAACTGATGGCGGTCTCTTCACACCGATCAATCTCCCTCAGGTTAAACTTGATTTCGAGGTGCTCAAGTCAGCTTCTTACCAAGAGGTAGCTAAGTTGATCTTATCAGCTTTCTTGGACGATTTTACGAGCGAGGAACTGGACCACTGTATCGCGTCAGCTTATGATCAGAAATTTGATGTGCCAGCGATTGCTCCTATGGTCAAGCTATCGGATCACCAGTACCATTTAGAGCTTTTCCATGGTGCAACCATTGCCTTTAAGGACATGGCTTTGTCAATCTTGCCTCACTTGATGACAACAGCTGCTAGAAAGCACGGCTTGGAGAAGAAAATTGTTATCTTAACAGCGACCTCAGGGGATACTGGTAAGGCTGCGATGGCTGGTTTTGAAGATGTTCCGGGAACCGAGATTATCGTCTTTTACCCGCGCAATGGTGTCAGCAAGGTCCAAGAGCTTCAAATGACCACCCAAACAGGGGACAATACGCATGTTGTGGCAATCGAAGGGAATTTTGATGACGCTCAGACTCAGGTCAAAGCCATGTTCAATGATGCTGACTTGCGGGAGCGTTTGTCTGAAGCGGGTTACCAGTTCTCATCTGCCAATTCCATGAACATTGGCCGTCTGGTGCCCCAGATTGTCTACTACGTCTATGCTTATGCCCAGCTGGTCAAGGCAGGGGAAATTGCTACAGGTGACTTGATCAACATTGTAGTGCCGACAGGTAACTTCGGCAATATCTTGGCGGCCTACTATGCTCAGCAAATCGGCCTTCCTGTCAAGAAATTAATCTGTGCTTCGAACGAAAACAAGGTGCTGACGGACTTTTTCAAGACCAAAACTTACGATAAGCAACGGGAGTTCAAAGTGACGACATCGCCATCTATGGATATCTTGGTTTCCTCCAACTTGGAGCGCTTGATTTTCCACTTGGTTGGCAATTCAGCAGAGCAGACAGCAGCTTTGATGCAGGGGCTCAATCAGGATGGCCACTATAGCTTGGATGTTATCGATGAAGCTATCTTGGCTCTCTTTGAAGCAGGTTATGCTACAGAGGCTGAAACTGCGCAAGAAATCAAGCGTCTCTTTGACGCGACAGGCTATGTCCAGGATCCTCACACAGCAGTGGCATCGGCTGTCTACCAGGCCTATGTTGAAGAGAGCGGGGACAAGACACCAACCGTTCTAGCGTCAACGGCCAGTCCTTACAAATTCCCAGTCGTGGCTGTTGAAGCCCTGACAGGCCAAACTGGTTTGACGGATTTTGAGGCTTTAGGAGAGTTACAACATCTGTCAGGTGTAGAACTTCCACGGGCGGTTTATGGTTTGGAAGTTGCGCCTGTTAGACACGAGACGGTAGTAGAAGTAGCCGATATGCAGGGTGCGGTAGAACGCTACCTCGGTTTGACGGCTGAAAAGAGATAAGGAGTGATTTTTAGGAAACCTAGTCCTTTTCAGCCCATACGCTACCATCGTAAAATTCTCTCACTAGCTTTGCCGGTTCTAGTGGAAAATATTTTGCAAAGTCTTATGGGGCTGGTAGACACCTATCTTATCGCTCAATTAGGAGTCGCCGTCGTCTCAGGTTTGGCCCTGGCGAGCAACGTCTTGGCCGTCTTTCAAGCAGTGTTCATAGCCCTTGGGGCAGTTGTATCAGCTACTCTTGCTAAGCAAAAATTTCAGAACAGTGAAAGTCTAAAAAGCGCCATGCAAGCCTCGCTGACTCTCACGGTAGGTCTTGGAGGACTCTTTGGGACAATTTGCCTGTTTGGAGGACAGGGCCTCTTAGAATTTCTTGGAGCTGAGAGCCATGTTCTCCAAAAGGGCTATCTTTATCTGGCTACTGTTGGTGGTAGCTTTCTTTTCTTGGGCTTGATGATAACGCTCAGTGCCATGTTGCGGATCTTTGGGAAAACGAGACTTCCTATGGTAGCGAGTTTTATGGTTAACCTCTTCAATATCATCTTATCCATGGTTGGGGTATATGTCCTAAAATGGGAAGTGACAGGAGTTGCCTTGGGAACAGTTCTGGCGCGTGGACTGGGTGTTATTTGGCTCTGGTTTCAATTACCTGTAAAACCAAGTCTCCTTCCCAAAGTTGACAAGGGCCTCTTTCTCCAGGTTTTTCCGGCAGCAGGAGAACGCTTGATGATGCGGTTGGGAGACCTGGTGGTTATTGGCTTGATTTCTGCCTTGGGAACTTCAGTCCTTGCGGGATATGCCATCGGTGAGGCTTTGACACAGTTTAATTACCTTCCTGGTCTCAGTGTGGCGGTGGCTACGGTTATCTTGACGGCCAGCCTACAAGAAGAGTCAAAAGCTCTGGATCGTCTTCTCAAGGAAGCCTATGTTATCAGTTGTGGCTTGATGCTTGCCTTGGCTGTGGCGGTTTTTGTCACCAGTCCTTGGCTACTGCTCCTTTATACCAAGGATTTGGAGGTGGCGAATTCTGGTTCGGAGGTGATTGTGGCTTCGCTCTTGGGAACGCCTTTTACAGCAGGCACCCTACTGATGACAGCCTTCTGGCAGGGATTGGGACGAGCCGAAAAGCCTTTTTATGCGACAGCCTTTGGAATGTGGCTCCTTCGAGTAGGCCTCAGTCTGTTTTTGATTTATTTCTTTCAGGCAGGCTTATGGTCAGTCCTGTTAGCAACAATTATTGATAATGCTTTTAGGTGGGGCTATTTGACCTACCTCTATCGATTGAAAAGGAGAAATGCTTTTGTTAAAACTAGATAGACGATGGCTCTTGACCTTGGTAGTTGTCTTGGCTATTATTCTGGCCGTCTTTCGTTACTGGGCCTTTGCCGAGCAAATTTTAAAGACGATTTGGAGAGCCTCGCTTCCCTTTATCGGAGGGGCTATGTTGGCCTATGTGGTCAACATTCTGATGTCTGGGTATGAGAGGGCTTATAGGAGATTGTTTCGAAGTAAGTTTAGTCAAAGATTGGCTCGACCTGTGAGTTTAGTTCTAGCCTATGCGACTTTCTTGATTCTCTTATTAATTTTACTAGGAATTGTGATTCCGGAACTGGTTGAAAGCATTCAAGGACTGATTGCCTTGGCGCCGAGAGCGATTCAAAATTTGGTCCAAAGTATCCAGGAAAATAAATGGCTCAATAAGACATTGAACCAGTACTTTGGAAGTGATGCTTCGGATGAGTTGAGTCGACAAATTAATGAATATACGACTCAAATTTTAAATGGCTTAGGAACCTTCTTGCTGGGACTTCTCAATTCTGTGACGGATATTTTTTCGACCTTACTCAATATCTTTATGGCTTGGATTTTTTCCTTATATGTGCTTGCTAGTAAGGAAGAGTTAGGTCTCCAATTTCACCGTCTTTTGGCAACTTATTTCCCCAAATTAGTTGCACCATTTGAAAATGTACGCCAAATCTTCCATCAGTCTTTCCGAAGCTTTTTTATCGGTCAGACGACAGAAGCTATTATCCTGGGGACGCTGACTTTTGTTGGGATGCTGATCTTTAATTTTCCCTATGCGTCAACAGTAAGTATTTTGGTTGGCTTTTCAGCCATGATTCCAGTTGTAGGGGCTTATATTGGGGTGACGGTGGGAGTGATCCTCATCATGACGCAGTCCTTCAGCCAAGCCATGTGGTTCCTTGCCTTTATCGTTATTCTTCAGCAATTTGAAGGTAACCTTATTTATCCTAGAGTTGTTGGCAATTCCGTCGGACTTCCGGGAATGTGGGTCATCTTAGCAATCACCGTCGGCGGTGCCCTTGGTGGGATCTTTGGCATGTTGGTGGCGGTGCCCTTCCTAGCTTCTTGTTATAAATTGATTAAACAAGATGTCCAACGAAGAGAAGCTGAAAATAGAGCGATTGGATAAAAATAAAAAAAAGTTGTCAAGTAACTTTACTTTACAACAAAGATATGTTATCATAGTGAAGTTGATGAAAATCAAAGACTATTATTTGGAGGAAACAGACTAATGGCAGTACCTGCACGTCGCACATCAAAAGCGAAGAAAAACAAACGTCGCACTCACTACAAATTGACAGCACCAACTGTAAAATTTGACGAAGTAACTGGTGATTACTCACGTTCACACCGTGTATCTTTGAAAGGATACTACAAAGGACGTAAAGTAGCTAAAGCTGGCGAATAAGAAGGGAGAGACAGATGCGCGTTAATATCACACTTGAACACAAAGAATCTGGTGAGCGTTTGTACTTGACTTCAAAAAACAAGCGTAACACCCCAGACCGTCTTCAATTGAAAAAATACTCACCAAAATTGCGTAAGCACGTGATTTTCACTGAGGTTAAGTAAGGGGTTCACTACACGTCATTGGACGTCAAAACATTGATTTTAAGCGATTTTTGAATTTTTGAAGTTCATTACATTGCAATATAAATCAATAAGAACTCTACCTTTTACTCTACCTTTTTTAGATGAATATATCATTTGGATATTGAAGTTAAGCCCTGCTATCATTTCTATGGCAGGGCTTTTTAATATTTGGTACACTAACTTCTTATCTATATTTTGGTGGAGCTGAAGTTGACATCTACAAAGTTTAATGTTAAAATACATTCAAAAATATATTTGAATGAGGTATTTTATGATTCAAAATGTTGTTACTTCAATAATCCTGTATTCTGGGACAGCCGTAGACTTACTTATTATCCTAATGTTATTTTTTGCCAAAAGAAAAAGCAAAAAAGACATCATTAACATCTATTTAGGACAATTTCTAGGCTCTGTTAGTCTAATATTGCTAAGTTTGCTTTTTGCATTTGTCTTAGATTATGTTCCTAGTAAAGAGATTTTAGGTTTGCTCGGTTTGATTCCAATTCTCCTAGGCCTCAAAGTTTTGCTTTTAGGAGATTCTGATGGAGAAGCTATTGCCAAAGAAGGTTTGCGCAAAGATAATAAAAACCTGATTTTTCTAGTCGCTATGATTACTTTTGCAAGTTGTGGTGCTGACAATATTGGTGTCTTTGTCCCATATTTTACTACCTTAAATTTAGCGAATTTGATAGTGGCTTTACTTACCTTTCTAGTCATGATTTATCTCTTGGTTTTTTCTGCCCAAAAATTGGCACAAATCCCTTCTGTTGGAGAAACTTTGGAAAAATATAGCAAATGGTTTATTGCCGTTGTTTATTTAGGATTGGGGATATATATCCTGATTGAAAACAACAGTTTTGACATGTTATGGACTGTGTTAGGCTAGGAGAAAATATTATGAAAAAAGATAGTATCTGCCAAGTGAATGTTATAAATCAACAAAATGTTACAACCGCAACGAACTACCTTGAAAAGGAGAAAGTCCAAAAATCACTTCGCATTTTATCAAAGTTTACCGATAATAAACAGATAAATATCATCTTTTATCTCCTTGCTGTTGAAGAACTCTGTGTCTGCGATATAGCCTGTTTACTAAATCTCAGTATGGCATCTGCCTCCCACCATCTTCGTAAACTAGCCAATCAAAACATCTTGGACACTAGAAGAGAGGGGAAAATTATATATTATTTTATAAAAGATGAGGAAATCAGAGATTTTTTTAATCAACTAGGATAACAATCGCTCTATTCCAGTTCCTTTGTCTATACTTGAAGAACTTCGAGATTTTCACAATGAAATGAACGAGTATCTTAAATTACACAATAGACCTGAAACAAAATTGATTTTCCCAACAATATACGGAAACTATATGTGTGATAGAAACGAGCGAACAACTCTCAAGAAAAGATTAGCTGGTCTAGGATTACCAGATTATGGTTTCCATTTATTCCGACACACTCATGCTTCAATGTTGCTCAATGCTGGCACAAACTGGAAAGAATTCCAAGTCAGAATGGGACATAAATCAATTTCAACCACAATGGATACTTACGCTGAATTAGCACCACAACGAAAGTTAGAAGCTGTGGGTATTTATCTTGATAAAATTGCTGAACTAACGCAATAACTACTCTACCATTCACTCTACCTTTTACTAAGGAACATTACAAAAACGTCGATTTATAAACGTTTCTAACAGCTAAAATAGATAATACTTAACCTTCACTGAGGTGAAGTAGACATTCAATACGTGTCAATAAACAGCAAAAACCGCCTATTTTAAGCGGTTTTTTGTTTTGCCAAACTCAATGTATTGCAATATATTGAAATTTAATCTCTACCTTTTTTGATAACAAAAGAAATACATTACCAAATCGACCGGAGAAATATCTCTAGTGCCTCTCACACCACCTCGCTTGTCATTAGGTACACATCAGTTTGGTCAATTTTTATCGTATTTTACTTTAGCTAATAATCCAAATAAGAAACCAGTCCATGCATAGCGAGGACTGGTTTTGATATTGCGCACTTTAGATTTGACTATTGAGGTCTTGATTGGTAAAATATCAAAGGATATTTTTTACACAGAGATTCTAAACGCTCAGGGGTAACAGATTTGGGATTGTTTTTTATTTTTTGCAACTCTTTTTCTTTGCCCATGATGCATCTCGTCATAGTGACACTATATATAATGTCACTATGATTATATACAAAAGAGGGACTGATTTCAAGAATTTCTTTTATTTTTTAAAAATAGATTCGTTTTGAGCAAACTTATTTATGCTTCATATGACTTTAAAGTCAATAACTTTGAAATTATCGGCAGGAAATTGAATCAGTTACACTAAACTAGACAGAAATTATAAAGCGTTCTACACTGAACTAAAAAAGGAGAAGAAGTGTGATATTAAAAATGGAAGGAGAACGTTTGAGTTCTTCACGTTTTTAAGCTCTTTGATGCTATCATAAACAAGAGCCTTTGTCACGTGGTCCCCCTTACCAGTTTATGCTATAATAGAAGGAACTGATGAAAGAAGGAGACAAAAGGTGTTTATTGTTGAAAAGTTAAAAGGGATAGGGATCTGTTTTGCTCTGTTTGTACTGTCACAGGTTGGAGGCCTATTGGTGATGTTACAGATTGAATTGGGCAGTGGATTTTCCTTGTTACAAACTCTCATGCTTGCTAGTCTTATTCTGGCCACATGCTGGGGGGCTATAGTATACGCACATTTCAAGGGATGGCTCAGTCTATCTTTCCAGTGGGTCCGCCCTCAACACTTGAAGCTCTTACTTTTGTCTTATCCCTTAGTTTATGGCGCCTCGTTTCTTGGGGCAATGGTTATGCAACTTCAAGGCGTGACGGAAATGGCAAACCAAGAGACTTTAGAGGGCTTGTTTACACAAATTCCTGTCTTTTTGACCTTTATGCTGGCTGGCGTAGCTGCACCGATTATTGAGGAGATTCTCTGCCGAGCAGCAGTGCCGGAGCTCCTTTTCCCACGCTATCCGAGGCTGGGTTTGCTAATCGGAAGTCTTTTCTTTGCTTGGCTGCATGTCCCTGGGCATCTAGGAGCCTGGATCATCTATGGAGGCATGGGCCTGGTCTTTGCCTGGTTGCGGTACAAGACAGGGCGCTTAGAGATGGCTATCGCTGGTCATATGCTCTGGAATAGTGTTGCCCTCATGCTGAGTTTGAGTATTATGCCGTGATTGGGGAGTTTATTTAAAAAATTTGGGAGACTGATATGCTTTGTTTAATAAGGTGGACTGTTCCTCATATTAGTCCCGGCTTTAAATGGTTAAAGAGTACTTGAAATATTGAAACTGAAAACCCCTAGGCAGTAGAGCTATTGCCTAGGGGTTTGATGATAGGTTTTGGAATTGGTTCCGCTCACAGGTAGAATCTGTTCTTGAAGCTCTGTAACACCTTTCTTAAGACGACTATAGTCAGAGTTTTAGAAGGGAACAGAATCTAAGAGAATCTTGGTAATCTCTTTAGGAGATTCCTGGCAGCCTCCTCTGATCCAGGTCAATAGCACAGAGTGTATGGTGGAAACGTAGATATCACTGGAGAACTTTTCGGACACTGAGTAATGGCGGGCTAATTGATTCATTAGATCAATGTCTGAGTAAGTAACGGTGTCCTTGATGAATAGTTTAAAGAGAGGAGAGAGATCCCCATACTCCATTAGTAACTGCCAAGTTTGGTAGTTGCTTTTTATATCTTCAAAGGCTTTGTGGAGGACCTGCTCTTGGAAGGTCAAGTCTTCTGCCAGTATCATAGAAAGATTGGTAAAGACGATATCAGTTAAGGTAGGAAATATATCTTCCTTAGAAGTAAATAGTTTATAGAAAGAGGTTCTACTAATGCATGCCTCCTTACAAATATCAATGATTGTCAGAGATTGAAACGAACGAGTCAGCAAAAGATGACTCAGGGCCCTAACAATTCGTTGCTCAATCGGAGATAACAAAAGTAAAACCTCATACGTATAAATTATTAAAGTCAACTAAGGATATCATAATTTTTTTTAAAAAGCTGGACATAAAGCTTTTATTTGTCCACTTGGTTTGTTGCAAAAATGTTACAATTCTCCTGAGATAGTGTGCTCTTAAATGAGTTAGACTCTTGGGTAAGGGCCATTGTAGGTGTCGTAAGATTTCCTGCTTAGGGATTTTAGGCGCTATGATCAAGAGATAAGGAGGACTGCTTATGGAGAAGTCACACAAATGGTGGGTTATCTCAGCAATTTGTGTATTTATCATCGGTATCTCTGGCTTTAGTTTTTTGTACAAACAGTTGCAACCCCCGCCTTCACAGCAGGAAGCAACTGAGCAGACGACTGCATCAAGCCAAGATCCCAAAACAATGGAGCTGTTGAATCAGCAACTACCAGAATTTACCATCCAAAATCTTGATGGCAAAGACGTTTCAATCAAGGACTTTTATGATAAACCTATGGTGATTGTTGATTGGGCCAGTTGGTGTCCAGACTGCCACGAGCATCTGCCAGAAATCCAAAAGGTTTACGAAGAGTATCAGGACAGGGTTCACTTTGTCATGATTAACTTGACCGATGGTAAACGCGAGACCAAGGAGCAGGCCCAGGCTTACATCAAGGAGCAAGGTTTTACTTTTCCCTACTATTTCGATGAGGGAGAAGCGGCGGCCAACGCTCTCAAAGTAAGGTATATCCCTTCGACTTACTTTGTGGACAAAGAGCAGGGAATCAGACAGATTTTCAGCCACCAGCTGAAAGCTGATCAACTCAAAGAGCTGATTGAAAGCCTTCTATAATATATATATATATATATATATATATATGCAATCGCATGGATAGCTGTATCATATATATGTGTACTATAGAAGTTTTTGATTGGCAAACTAAACTAAATTTTTAGGAGAATTTTATGAAGCGAAAGCTTTTAAACTTTCTAGGCATGCTGGTGACCTTCGGTCTAGCACTGCCGCTAGCTTTGGTTTCTCTCTACTCCGTTGCGGCTAACGCTGTTGACCCTGTGGTCACGGCAGGTCAGCCGACCATCACCCGAGAGGGCTGTAAACGGATCATTGAGAAGACCGAGCGTGTTGAATGGAAATTACCGAGACAACCGATTGACTTGGTTATCCTTCAAGATACATCAGGGTCGTTCAAAGATACTATACATCATGTGCAGGCTGCTTTGAAAGAGTTGACTACGCCTGTTGCACTTAAGGACTATGATGAGAACAACCCTCGTTTAGTCTTTACAGGAGATGCTGAGACGACTGATAGGGTCATGATCAACACTTTCCAAGGGCTTGATGGAACATATTCATATGATCAGCCGCGACAAGCATATGATTGGTATGGAAATAGTTATAACACCTATCCAAGTGATAGTAACTTTACTGTTCATTCATCAACGACTATACAAGAGAATCGCGATTTAGTCTATCAGTTCAAATCAAGTCAGCTTTTAACAAGTAAAGCAGCGATTGATGCGGCTATTGGGTCCTTTAAAACTAACGGAGGAACACCAACTGTCCCTGCGATTGACGATACAATCGACGCTTACAATAAAATCAAAGGGGAAATGAAGAATAACCGTAAGACGGTCTTCTTATTAGTTACAGACGGAGTAGCTAATGGTGTTCGAAAAGATGGTAGGGTTGTTCTTGAGAGAAGTAAATATAGGGATCAGGTATTACAACCTTATTTTGTTTCGCAAGGAGTAGACTTGGCCAGCCAGTATATACCTGAAGCTTCCCAAAATTATTTAGCACGTGCTAAGGAGCTTGAAGAAGCTGGAAGAAAGCTAAATAGCCTTGTTATCAGCAATGATGGCAACTCGAAAAATGATGGTGCGGTTGTTGTTGGTTTCTGGGAACAGGTTTCAGGGTTCACAACTGGATCTCAGTATGGTACGGCATATCTTAACGGTTTCAGAGATACTGGGGTTAACACTGGGGATAATCGATCAGTTCAATCTGTTTTCCATAGTGCTCTGCAATCAGTATCTACAGATCCTTCCAAGTACTATGTAAATGAGCAGAGAGATCCTAGTGCTTTTGCCCAAAAAATATTGAAGGCCGTTGGACAAGCTTTAGTCAAAGAGAATGTTGATGGCAACTTTAAAGTTACTGAGGGTTATACAGTTGATGCTGTTCGTATCAATGGTAAGACTGTCGTTGAGAAAGTAACTGACGAAAAGACCCAGGTTCTAGGTAAGATTACACAAGTTGGAACGGATGTTACTATCTCTGTTCCGGAAAGTATCTTTAATCCAGGAGACAACAAATTTGATTACGACCTCAGCCGTACAACAGCCTCTGAGAATGTATCAGAGGACGATGAGGTTGATCCATCTGATGATTATATTCCTAAGACGGAAAAAATTACGGTTCCACAGCTGACTGGTAAGTTTAAGGTTGGCGAATACGAAACAGCTGAGATTGGTAATAAGCAACCTACTTCAGTTGAAGTAGAAGAAATCCTCTACTGTTACCCATCAGCAACCAAACAGATTGCGGATAAGGATCCTTTGAACGACCGCGGTGTCATGGATGATCCACTCAAGTTGTCTAAGAAGAAATCTTACGGAGCTGACTTGACTGAGTCTGGTGAGACCTTCACTTACACCATACTTTACCGCTACAACAACTCTCCATATGAATGGGAAGAAAACGCCATGTTGGTAGACCCGCTGGACTATCGCTTGGAAGTTGTTGGTACCCCACGAGTTTTAGACCCAGCAACCGGCAACACGCTTTCAGGTTACCAGGTCAAAACGATGACCCAACAAGACGCCGCTGGCAATGATCGTACGGTTGTTTATGCAGTGATTCCTAAGACTCCAGGGACCAAGGCAGAAGACAAGGGACCATATGATGGTCTTGTCTTCAAACAAGCCCGTTTGGTGGTTGAAGTTAAACTTAAAGAAGAGTACCAAGAGCAAGGGACAGATGTCTATGACCTTCTCCTTCAAGCCAACAGTGGTAACGGTGCCCTCAACCAAGCTTCCATCATGTGGAATGGTGGGGAGACACCTAATGAAGAGGATCACGCTGCTAGACCGCCAGGTAAGAGCACTATGCGTCGTTCCAATGCCGTTTATGTTAAACCTCCCGTTGCGACAAAAATCGACAAGAAGGTTAACAATAAAGAACATGAAGACCTTAAAACACCAAACGAAGAGTTCACCTATACCTTGACCTCCCCATGGCCAGGTCTGGTTGATTCGTTCTCAATTAAGGATACTGTTGTTGATGAGCTTGAGATTGTTGAAGGTAGCGCAGAAGTTATTATCGGTGGCAAGGGTGTTGATGACCATGGCTTGGAAGCTACTATTTCTGGTCAAACCCTCAGCCTTGACTTGGACAAGCAAACCTTGGATGACACCAATCTCCTTGTATTTGATGGTACCGAGTCTAAGGAACTGAAGAATATTGTGATCACCTTCAAGGCTAAGATTCGTGAAAATGCGAACCTCGCTAAACATACTAAAGATGGTGTCATTAAGATTCCGAACACGGCGACTGTTCAATTGAACGGAAACGATCCAATTACTTCTAACAAGGTAACCGTTACGCCACCAAAACCGACGGATCCAGAAATCAAGAAGACCATCAATGGTAGCCTTGAAAGCTTAACCACGTTTGACGACCTTCCTTACACTTATAATATCGTAACAACCATTCCAAATGATTTGGCTTCTTATAAGAAGTTTGTCATCAAGGATATCCTAGATAACAATTTGGTTGTTGATGGAGAAGTTACCTTTAAAGAAAAAGGTGTTGCAGAATTATTTGATATTAAAGTAGACAAGCAGGTCGTGACAGCAACTGTCAAGGATGGCAAGTTTGCTGATGTTGCTAAACTGTCTACGGTTGAGTTGGTTATTCCGACTAAGGTGAAAAAAGGTGTAACCGGCCTGACCATTGAGAATAAGGCGACAATTGACTTTACAAACAGTAAGGGAGAGGACAAAGAAAAAGAATCTAATCCAGTTACTGTAACCCCTCCAACACCATCTAAGAAGATCAAGCAAGGTGAACAAGAGCTTGATCATTTGGACATTGAAACGGAAAAACATTACGATTACAGTGTTAAGGTAACGCTTCCGACGGATCTTGCAGATTATAAGTCCTTTGTGATTTCAGATACGCTGGATGATAAGTTGTCCTTCTATCCAGATGAACAAGCTTTCATGGCGGATGGGTTATCATCATTCTTTGAGATTGAGCAAAGCGGTCAGACAGTGACAGCGACTGTTAAGGACTTTAAGAAGTTAGGAGAGCTCTATGGAGGTCGCCAAGTCGAGTTGATCATCCCTGCGAAAATCAATAAAGGCGAAACGACACCTAACATTCCGAATACAGCAAAAATTATCTATACAAACAGTAAAGATGTCAAAGGTGAAAAAGAAACGAATCCAGTGACCGTAACACCACCGCCATCGACTCCTCCAACCATTGAGAAGAAAATTGTAGATGGTGACCAGTTGGTAAACCACCTTGATATCGCTACAGCCACAGAATATGAGTACGATATCAAGGTAACCCTTCCAAACGATATTCAGAAGTACACAGAATTCGTGATCAAGGATGATGTGGACTCACGCTTGAATGTGAAAGGTGTGACTGTGCTTGGCGAGCACGCCGACAAGTTCACAACGACAGAAGCGGATAACAATAAAGTCCGTATCACTGCTAAAGCTGATCAAATCAAGAACTTGCCACTCAGCGGCGTAATTAACATTCGCATCAAAGCTGAAATCAAGGCTGGCGAGACAGATGAGAAGATTCCTAACGATACCTTCATCACCTCAACTAAGCCAACCACTGATGGAAAACCAGGCACTCCAACAGATACGCCTAAGACTCCACCGGTGACCGTAACACCACCACCATCAACTCCTCCAACCATTGAGAAGAAGATTGTAGATGGTGACCAGTTGGTAAACCACCTTGATATCGCTACAGCCACAGAATATGAGTACGATATCAAGGTAACCCTTCCAAACGATATTCAGAAGTACACAGAATTCGTGATCAAGGATGATGTGGACTCACGCTTGAATGTGAAAGGTGTGACTGTGCTTGGCGAGCACGCCGACAAGTTCACAACGACAGAAGCGGATAACAATAAAGTCCGTATCACTGCTAAAGCTGATCAGATTAAGAACTTGCCACTCAGCGGCGTAATTAACATTCGCATTAAAGCTGAAATCAAGGCTGGCGAGACAGATGAGAAGATTCCTAACGATACCTTCATCACCTCAACTAAGCCAACCACTGATGGAAAACCAGGCACTCCAACAGATACGCCTAAGACTCCGCCAGTTACAGTAACACCACCACCATCAACTCCTCCAACCATTGAGAAGAAGATTGTAGATGGTGACCAGTTGGTAGACCATCGTAATATCGCTACAGCCACAGAATATGAGTACGATATCAAGGTAACCCTTCCAAACGACATTCAGAAGTACACAGAATTCGTGATCAAGGATGATGTGGACTCACGCTTGAATGTGAAAGGTGTGACTGTGCTTGGCGAGCACGCCGACAAGTTCACAACGACAGAAGCGGATAACAATAAAGTCCGTATCACTGCTAAAGCTGATCAGATTAAGAACTTGCCACTCAGCGGCGTAATTAACATTCGCATTAAAGCTGAAATCAAGGCTGGCGAGACAGATGAGAAGATTCCTAACGATACCTTCATCACCTCAACTAAGCCAACCACTGATGGAAAACCAGGCACTCCAACAGATACGCCTAAGACTCCGCCAGTTACAGTAACACCACCACCAGGTGAAGATCCAACAGTTGAGAAGAAGATCAACGGTACACTTGAGCACCTTGATACCCTCAACGAAGCACCATACACATACAATATCAAAGCGACCCTTCCAGTTGATATTGCTTCCTATAAGAAGTTTGTGATCAGCGACGAAGTGAACGGTGAGATTGCAGTTATTGGTGCCAATGTTCTTGGGGAAGCTGATCAGTTCTTCGACGTTGCGGTTGATGGTCAAAACGTGACTGCGACAATGAAGGATATTCAGGCAGCTAAGGCCTTGTCAGGTAAGACCGTTGAGTTGGTGATTACAGCCCACATCAAACCAGGTGTGACCACAGCTAAGATCCCTAACACAGCGACGATTACTTACCAAAACAAATCCCACGTTGAAGGCACACCGGATAGCACGAAGGATACTCCTCCGGTAACGGTAACGCCACCACCATTGACGAAGAAGATCAATGACACTCTTGATACGCTGGATATCGAGAACCAGAAAGACTACAACTACAACATCAAGACAGTCGTTCCTGGCAACATTGCCAAATACAAGTCCTATGTGATTGCGGATACGCTTGATGAGGACTTGGAAGCGAAGTCAGCTAAGATGGCTGGCGAGGCTGCTAAGTACTTCGATGTTAAGGTTGATGGTCAGAAAGTGACTGCGACCATCAAGGA
>NZ_JBEPLO010000025.1:0-36870 GCF_040545225.1 Streptococcus rupicaprae
GATACTGCTTGGTTGAGAAGGGAACACTCGGATTGGGCTCACATTCAGAGTTTGGGACGGGTGACTTGTCGTTGCCAGAAGGGCAGTAAGGAAACGGTTGACACACGTTATTTTATCTTGAGCACTCCAGTGAGTGGTCGAGAATTGGCTGCTTGTGTTCGTGGGCATTGGGCTATTGAAAGTCTTCATTGGCAATTAGATGTCGTTTTTAGAGAAGATGCCAGCAAAACCTTAAACAAACAACTCGCTTTTAACAGAAATGTCATGGATAAGTTCTGCCTAGCCGTCTTAAAACAACTGGATGTGGGCAAAAAGATGAGCCTCAGACGTAAGAAATTTCACCTTAGTTTGGCTTTTGATCAGTATTTGAGAAAACTCATCTAGTCAAAAAAAGGAGGAAGAAGGATAAAACACCAAACAGAGGTTCATGCGTTTGTCATGTATTGGGGCTAGTTAATTTGACCTGACGCTGACTTATCGCTATAATGAGATATTACGATTTTATCAAGGAGTCTTATGAAGAAGTTTAAGTATCCCCATTTATTGACGATTGTAGGCTTTGTTACTTTGCTAATGCTTTGGAATCCTCTAGCTTTTGACTGGAAACAAAATGCCCTAGTGAGCAGTTTGTTGGCGGTTTTGGCGTTTTGGGCGACGGATGCTCTCCACAAGACATTGGCTTGTGTTATCCTTCTAGCAGCTTTCTTGTGCTTTGGGCAGACGCCAGCCCAGGAGATTTTTGCCTTTGCTTGGTCACCGACCAATCTCTTAATTATCACGACAACCCTATTTAGCGTGGGACTGATGCATTCAGGGCTAGCCCATGCTTTGATTGGCAAGGTCATGTTACCGTTTACGCGTAATCGACTTTTCTTTATGCTTTTTCCTTATCTGTTAGGCCTGCTTTTGGTCTTTGTGATTCCTCAGGGATTTGCGCGTGTGATCGTTGTGGGTACGCTTCTAGACAATCTCCTACAAACTCGGACGGCAGAAGAAGAGTCAGGAAAGGCTATTCTATTATTTAATGCTTTTTTAGGGGTAACCTTGACCTATATGTTCTTTCCAAATGGTGAAATAGTCCTCAATCAAGCCGCTCTGGGACTAGCAGGTCCAGAAATCAGCAGTCAATTGGACTTTGGGACCTGGTTTTCCCTCATGAGTCTGCCGACAGTGATTACCATTATAGCGGTTTTGATTCTCCAAGAATGCCTCTTTAAAAAGAGCTTAAAAGGGGTCAATTTAGCCAGACTCGTTTCAGATCAAATCACCCCAAAGACAGGTGATCGGTCTCAGCTATTATGGACAGCTATCAGCACGGTCGGGCTTCTGCTAGTTTGGCAGACAGAAGGTTGGCACGGCTTACCAGCTTGGTTAGTGACCGCTGTGGTGGTTCTTATTTTCTTCTGGCGAGGAATCCTAAAGCCTTCAGATATTAAGCAAATCAATCCACACTTTCTCCTCTTCTTGCTGACTATTTTTTCTATCGGCAAGGTTTTGGGGCAGAGTGGGGTGACAGGAATTGTTTTTGAAAAACTACAAGGCCTTTTACCAGACCCTCAGTCATCACTGTATCTTTTGGTCATTATTCTTTTGGTGATGGGGATGCATTTGTCGATCGGCTCTGCAGTGGCGACCATGTCGGTTGTCTTGCCCCTTTTGTTTCCCTTGATGGCAACTGCAGGTTATCAGGGAGTAATTGTCTTATTGATGGTCTACGTCTTGGTGAATAGTCATTTTCTCTTGCCTTTCCATCATGCGACCATGATGATTGGGATTGGGAAAAGTTATTACAGTGAACGCACCCTGTTTAGGTTTGGCCTAGCCATGACCGTTTTGACGCCTATTTTAGTCTTAGTGGTCTATTTTGGCTGGTGGCGACTCTTGGGTTGGGTGTAGGATAGGGAGAGTAATCAGCAAGGGCTGATGCTCTTTTTTCCTTTGGAAGTAAAAAAGTTTTTTGAACGAAAAATCGGAAGTTTTTGGTACAATAGCACTATGAGCAAAGCAGATATTATTTTTAAGAAAAACATTCAAGAGATTTTAGACAATGGGGTCTGGTCTGAGCAAGCCCGTCCCAAGTACAAGAATGGGCTGACTGCCAATTCCAAGTACATCACGGGTTCTTTTGCGGAGTATGATTTGAGCAAGGGAGAATTCCCTATCACGACCCTGCGCCCCATCGCCATCAAGTCTGCCATCAAGGAAATTTTCTGGATTTATCAGGACCAGACCAATGATTTATCGGTCCTACAAGACAAGTATGGCGTCTCTTATTGGAACGACTGGGAAGTTGGAGAGACGGGGACCATTGGCCAGCGCTACGGAGCAGTGGTCAAGAAGCACCAAATCATGGATAAGATCTTGAAGCAATTAGAAGACAATCCTTGGAACCGCCGCAATGTCATCTCTCTTTGGGATTATGAGGCCTTTGAAGAGACAGAGGGGCTCTTACCCTGTGCCTTTCAGACCATGTTTGATGTGCGGCGTGTGGGTGAGGACATTTACCTGGATGCGACCTTGACCCAGCGCTCCAACGATATGCTGGTGGCCCACCACATCAATGCCATGCAATATGTGGCGCTTCAGATGATGATCGCCAAGCATTTTGGCTGGAAGGTTGGGAAGTTTTTCTACTTTATCAATAATCTCCACATTTACGATAACCAGTTTGAGCAGGCCGAAGAAATTCTTCGTCGAGAGCCGACCGATTGCCAGCCACGCTTGGTGCTGAATGTGCCTGACGGTACAGACTTTTTTGCCATCAAGCCAGAAGACTTTGAGCTGGTAGACTATGATCCTGTCAAGCCTCAGCTCAAGTTTGATTTGGCCATTTAAAAGAAAGGGAACTAGCCATGACAGCAAAAAATGCTTGGGTAATTTCAGTAAAATATGGCACGGGCTGCTATCGGCATTTAGAAGTGCCAAAGGAGAGGACGCTGGCTGAGTTAGCCGATGATATCCTCTGGGCGTTTGACTTCGTAAATGACCATGCGCACGCTTTCTTCATGGACAATATCGCTTGGAGTGAAGGCGACGCTTATTATGCATCATATGTTGATTTGGAAGATGAGGAACGCCACACGGAAGATACGGACTTGACTGTGCTATCATTGGGGCAATCCTTCAAGTTTGTCTTTGACTTTGGTGATGATTGGCGCTTCCAATGTAAGGTTTTGCGCGAGACATTATCTGAGGAGAAAGAGACAATGATGGTTCGGTGTGTGGGAGAATCTCCAGAGCAGTATGGCGATTGGGATTGGGAAGAATGAGTCTCGTCTGTCTGCGATTTGGACTGGCTTGATCTGTTTTGGACCAAGTGATCCGATTTTTAACGAATACTCAAAGAAAATCACTCAACCGAGGAAATGAAGCTGATGATAGAACTGGCGTTCACCGAAGCGGGTTGACAAGGTCATCTTTGATTTTATCGGCCAAGGCTGGGTTAGGGAACTAGCTCAGTTTTGTTTGTTGTCAGCCAAGGAAAAGAGGGCTGTCTGATGAAAGACAAGGCAGTCATGGGTGGCAGGCTTTGACTGGAGCTTGCTTTTTTAAAAAACTGTCAAAGTTTTTTCCAGCAAATTTTGCTAAAATCTGGTAAAATAATGAGACTAAAAGTGTTTTCTGGGAGTAGGGATGAAAGAGATTATTGCTATCTGGGCTCAGGATCAGAACGGCCTGATTGGGAAAGACCAAGCCTTGCCCTGGTATTTGCCTAAGGATCTGAAGCATTTCAAGGAAACGACAATGGGACAAGCCATTCTCATGGGACGCAAGACTTTTGATGGCATGAAGCACCGCGTCCTACCTGGGCGAACCACTCTCATTTTGACCAGAGACCCATCCTATCAGGTGGAGCATCCGGATGTGCTGATTTTCCACAGCCTAGAAGACGTTCTCACCTGGTTTCAGAAACAGGACAAGTCTCTTTATATTACAGGTGGTGCAGAAATTTATGCTCTCTTTGCACCGCATTTGGACCGCAGGATCACGACAGAGATTGATGGAGAGTTTACAGGAGATACCTATTTTCCGACTCTTGATTGGACAGATTTTGAGGAGACCAGTGTGACTTTTTTCCCAAAAGATGAGCAGAATGCTTATGATTTCTGGGTTAGGGTGATGACGAGAAAAGGATAGACATGCAACGGAGTATTTTTGGAATATTTACTGCTTTTTTGTGCGGTATCTGTGTCCTGTGTGCCATGCAGGCCTTTCGCAAGAAAAAGACAGGCTTAGGCATTCTGTTTTTGCTAAATGCCTTTACCAATTTGGTGAACAGTATTCATGCCTTTTACAACACGCTATTTTAATATGATTTAAAAAAAGAAAAGAAAGTTAATAGGGGATTATGCCGACTAAGAAAAATGAAATAATGGTTTACTGCTCGTTTTGCGGTAAGAACCAGGAAGAAGTGCAAAAAATCATCGCAGGCAACAATGTCTTTATCTGCAACGAATGTGTCGAATTGGCTCAAGAAATCATTCGCGAAGAGATAGCAGAAGAGGTCCTGACAGAGCTCTCAGATGTGCCAAAACCGCAGGAATTGCTCAATATCTTGAATCACTATGTCATCGGACAAGAGCGAGCTAAGCGGACCTTGGCCGTTGCGGTTTACAACCATTACAAACGGATCAATTTCCAGCACAGCAAGGACGAAAGTCAGGAAGTAGACTTGCAAAAATCTAACATTCTCATGATTGGTCCGACGGGTTCCGGGAAGACCTATTTGGCTCAGACCCTGGCACGGAGCTTAAATGTTCCCTTTGCCATTGCGGATGCGACAGCTCTGACCGAAGCCGGTTATGTGGGGGAGGATGTGGAAAATATCCTTCTCAAACTCTTGCAGGCTGCTGACTTTAACATCGAGCGCGCCGAGCGAGGCATTATCTATGTCGATGAAATTGACAAAATTGCCAAAAAAGGGGAGAATGTTTCCATCACGCGGGACGTCTCAGGGGAAGGGGTCCAACAAGCCCTGCTCAAGATCATTGAGGGCACGGTGGCTAGCGTTCCGCCACAGGGTGGCCGTAAGCACCCTAACCAAGAGATGATCCATGTCAATACGCAGAATATCTTGTTTATCGTTGGTGGTGCTTTTGATGGAATCGAAGAGATTGTCAAGCAACGCCTGGGTGAGAAAATCATTGGTTTTGGCCACAATAACAAGGCCATTGAAGACGGCGCTTCCTACATGCAGGCCATTGAAGCGGATGATATCCAGAAATTTGGCATCATTCCGGAGTTAATCGGGCGTTTGCCAGTCTTTGCAGCCCTGGAGCAATTGACGGTTGATGATTTGGTCCATATCCTCAAGGAACCTAAAAATGCGCTGGTCAAGCAGTACCAGATGTTATTGTCCTATGATGATGTGGAATTGGTCTTTGAAGACGAGGCTCTTCAAGCCATTGCTGAGAAGGCTTTAGCCAGAAAAACAGGGGCTCGTGGGCTCCGCTCCATCATCGAAGAGACCATGTTAGATGTCATGTTCGAGGTACCTAGCCAAGAAGAGGTCAAGGTGGTCCGAATCACCAAGGCAGCAGTAGAAGGGCTCGAAAAACCAATTTTAGAAACAGCCTAAGACCAAGGAGGTTGGGATTTGTGTCCTGACCTCTTGTGGTATATGGTGGCTTAAAAGCCTTACTCAGAGCGGTGTTTCTAAAGAATGATGTGTTAGCGAAAGGAAGTCATATGCCTATAAATATCCATAAGGCGGAGATTATGCTCTCTGCTGTTTCAAAAGCCCAATACCCCCAAGATGATCTGCCAGAGATTGCCTTGGCTGGTCGATCTAATGTAGGCAAATCAAGTTTTATCAATACCCTGTTGAATCGCAAAAATCTAGCCCGTACCTCCAGTAAACCCGGCAAGACCCAGCAGCTGAACTTCTACAATATCGATGATCAGTTGCGATTTGTTGACGTGCCTGGTTATGGCTACGCTAAGGTTTCCAAGGCTGAACGTGTCAAGTGGGGCAAGATGATTGAAGAATATTTGACCAATCGGGAAAACCTGCGTGCGGTGGTCAGCCTAGTTGATATGCGCCATGAACCGACAGCAGATGATATTCAGATGTATGAATTTTTGAAGTACTATGATATTCCAGTCATCGTCGTCGCGACCAAGGCTGACAAAATTCCTCGAGGTAAGTGGAACAAGCAGGAGTCTATCATCAAAAAGAAACTTGGATTTGAAGCACAGGACCATTTCATCATCTTCTCATCTGTTTCCAAGGATGGCTTGCAAGCGGCTTGGGATAAGATTTTACAAGTCGCAGGGTTCGAGGAGTAGGCAACTCAAAAAGTTAGGACAGTTTGTTTGTTCTAGCTTTTTTGTCACCTCCTTTGAAACCATTTTCTTAAATTGCTTTAGATGGGAACTGTAAAAGAGAGATGCTTTTACAGATCTTGCTAAAAAGATTTGAAAAAAATTTTTTTGCTCAAAATCAGTCTCTTTTTCTTCATATTTAATAACCTATGTCTAAATCAAAAAAATAACTCAAAAATGTATGGAAATCGAGGTTGCATATTTTTATGAGCCCACAAAGTGAAAAAAATATGGTAAAATAGATATCAGATAGTTTTTTGATGGATTCCATTAAAAGTAAATAGAAAGGGAGGAAGGATATGGCAAATACAACCTTGGCCATGATGCAGGCCATTGAGGCGGAAGCACAAGCTGTTTTAGATAGCTATGAGTTGGAAATTGCTGAATTAAAAGAACAGGCCGAAAAAGACTTAGCAGCTATCGCTCAGACTTATGACCAAGAAACAGCAGAAGAAGTTGCTAAGCAAGAAGAAAATGCTGAGGCTGATTTGGCTCATCTGCGTCAGGAAATTCAGGCAACTATTTCAGCCAACGAAGCTGCTGTGCGTGAAGCCTTGACGGATAGGAGAGATGACTTGGTACAGGCCATTGTAGAAAAGGTGGTAGCACGTTATGGCCATTAGTCCAATGAAAAAAGTGTCCTTGATTGCTCCTAAGGAACAAGTGGATGACCTTTTGCTTTCCCTGCAAGGTTTGCGACATCTCGAAATAAGGGATTTAAATCAGGACCAGGCCTGGCAGGAAGCCTTTTTGAACAAGGCGGTTGAACTACCAGAAATACAGTTCCAAGAGGGAGATGACCTCATTCTGGCTGGTGAGGAGGTCCTCAATCATCTCCTCAAGCGTCAGCAGACAATCGAAGGAACCATCGATCGTCTGAGGACATTCCTACCGCCAGAAGGTTTCTTTGAAAAGTTACGAAAGCCACGGCGGCAATTGACCTTTGAACAGGTAGAACATGCTCACCGCGAGAGCTTGGAGCAAGATTTGCTTGATCAGGTCAAGGGCTTGTTTAAAGAGCATGGGCAGCTCCTTGAGCGTCTTGCGGATTTAGAAAAGCGGCAAGATGACCTGTCCAAATGGCACAAGCTTGAAACAACGCCTAAAGCCTTAAAGGCATTTAAGCACATCGAAGCAGTCATCGGAACGATTCCAAATACCGCTGATAATGCTTATTTCAAGGCACTGGTGGCGCAAGAAGGACTGGATTTTCAAGAGATTTATCGGACAGATACTGAATACGGGGTTATTCTTTTTCTCCATCCAGGAGCTGAGCCCCTAAATTTGGAACAGTTGGGGTTTAAACCCTTAGACTACCCCTATGATGAATTGCCGGCGGAGCGTTTGGAAATCTGGCAAGGGGAAATCTCAGTGGCTAGGGAACGCCAATTGGCTATTGAAAAACAGTTGAGAGAAGCTCAGACCAGCCTCGAGGCTTTAGAAAGCGAGCTAGAGGCGACAACCAACCGCTATGCTCGGGAGATGGCCAAGAAACACCTGGCCAAGAGTCAGTACCTAGTTGCTATTGAGGGATGGATCGAAGAAGCTGCAGTGGCTGATTTGAGAGCTAGTCTCTTGGCTCAGTACGGTGGCACTGTCTGGATGCAAGAAGCGGTTATCGAAGTAGGTGATTTAGAGGACGTACCAGTCAAGCTAGTTAACCATGCTCTGATCGAGCCTTTTGAGATGATAACAGAAATGTACGCCCTGCCTAAATACACTGAGAAGGATCCGACTCCATACTTAGCGCCATTTTACTTTACCTTCTTTGGAATGATGGTGGCTGACTTGGGCTATGGTCTTCTCATGTTTGTCTTGACAGGGCTAGTCTTGAAGCTGTTTAACCTTGATCCTGGTATGAAACGCTTCTTGAAATTCTTCAATATCCTAGGAATCGCTGTTAGCATTTGGGGATTGATTTACGGGTCCTTCTTTGCCTACGACTTACCGGTTAAGCTGATCAGTACGACTGATGATGTTATGACCATCCTTATCTTGTCAGTTGCCTTTGGTTTTGTAACGGTTTTGACAGGGCTTTACCTAGGTGGTCGCCAAAAGATGCGGGTCAAGGATTACGCTGAAGCTTATAACTCAGGCTTTGCCTGGTGTTTGATCCTGATTGGGATTCTGGGTCTAGCCTTAGGAAACTTGATTTCAGGGCTTGCCTTCTTAGCTCCTATCGGTCAATGGCTAGCGATTCTGAATGCTGTTGGTATTTTAGTCGTCTCAGTCATTCAAGCCAAAGGATTAGGTGGTCTGGGTTCAGGTCTCTTTAATCTTTATAATATCTCAGGCTATGTCGGAGATTTGGTCAGCTTTACACGTTTAATGGCCTTGGGCTTATCAGGAGCTAGTATCGGGTTAGCATTCAACTTGATTGTCGGTTTGTTACCCGGCTTATCGCGTTGGACAATTGGGCTCTTACTCTTCATCCTGCTTCATGCAATCAATATTTTCTTATCCTTGTTATCAGCATATGTTCATGGGGCTCGTCTCATGTTTGTTGAATTCTTTGGCAAGTTTTACGAGGGAGGCGGCCGTGCCTTTACTCCTTTGAAACCTGCTGAAAAATATTTTACTATCAAAAAAGTTCATTTGGAGGACAAATAAATGGAAAACTTAGCGTCATACTTTTCACAGTACGGTGGAGCCTTCTTTGCCAGTCTTGGCATTGCTCTAGCAGTTGGTCTTAGCGGTATGGGCTCAGCCTACGGGGTCGGCAAGGCTGGTCAAGCGGCTGCAGCACTTTTAAAAGAACAACCTGAGAAATTTGCACAGGCACTGATCTTGCAACTTTTGCCTGGTACTCAGGGACTTTACGGTTTCGTTATCGGGATTTTGATCTGGTTGCAATTAACACCAGAAATGCCTTTGGCTACAGGAGTGGCTTACTTCTTTGTAGCTCTGCCAATTGCCATTGTGGGTTACTTCTCCGCAAAATACCAAGGAAATGTGGCTGTTGCGGGCATGCAAATTTTGGCCAAGCGTCCTGAGGATTTCATGAAAGGTGCTATCTTGGCTGCCATGGTAGAAACTTATGCCATCTTGGCCTTCGTTGTTTCCTTCATCTTGACCCTCCGTGTGGGCTAAGCGCACAATCATAATAGAAAAGGAGGGCCTGACATGTCTGATATGACTGAATTAAAAGCATCTGTCTTAGAGCAGTCTCACGAAAAAGGCCGTCTCAATCTGGCAGCTGCCAAAGAAAAGATTCAGGCAGAATTTGACCAAAAACGGGAACATTTAGTCTTTGAAAAAGAAAGCCTGCGCCGCCAGAAGCTGGAAGCTGTTCAGCGTTATAAGCAACGCGAAAGCCAGCAGTTAGAAAACAAGGCACGCCAGTCGAGCTTGGTGACCAAGCAAGAGGTTTTGAAAGAATTGTTTGAAGAAGCTAAAGCCACCATGGCTGCTTGGTCTGAAGGCCAGCATCTTGACTTTTTGAAAGCTGTGATGGCTAGCTACACAGAGAGTGTTGAGGTAGCCTTTGGAGACCTGACCGCAAGAACTTTTTCAGAGGAAACCTGGCAGGCATTGAGAGGAGCCTATCCTCAAGTCACCTTCGTGGAAGAAACCATTGCGAATGAAGCTGGCTTTCTGATTTCCAAGGGTCAGGTGGACGATAATTTCCTATATGGCCATTTGATTGCAGATATTTGGGAAGAAGAAAGTTTTCGTTTAGCGTCAGAAATTTTTAAGAAATAGGAGGTGCCTCAGATGGATGCAAGCCTATTTTCGCAGGTGAACACGCTGATCAGTGCGCGTGAATCTAACATGCTGACCAAAGCGCAGTTTGAAGGCCTTCTGTCAGCTCCTGATCAGGAAGCGATGGCCCTCGTCTTACAGGGAACGGACTATATGTTGGAGGCAGAGGACTTGTCCGATCCCAATCGGATTGAGGAAGTGCTCATGAAGCATCTGACAAGGGTCTACCGTCAAGCCTTTGAGGAGTCGCCAGTACAAGAAGTCGTCCAACTTTTTTCCCTGCCTTATACTTACCACAATTTAAAAGTCTTGCTCAAGGAACGAGCAACGGGTTCGGATTTGAAGCAGTTGCTTATTCCAATCGGAGCTTATTCGTCAGATGTCTTGGCCCATTTGGTTGATACCCTGACCAGTGACGTCTGTCCAAGCATCATGCAGGAAGAGGTCGCTGGAACATGGGCAGAGTACCAAGACTATCAGGACATTCGTGTCTTGGATATCGGTATGGATATGGCTTATTTTAAACATTTGAACATCTTATCAGAGGCACTGGAGCAAGAGCAGCTGAAACAATTTGTGGCCTTAACCGTTGATTTTTACAATGTGACGACTGTGAAACGTGGCCTCAATCAGGACAAGCCTCGCAGTTTCATGCGCCAGCTTTTATCAGAAGAGGCTCTGTTTAAGGCACGAGACTACTTGAGGCTGTTTGCTGATCAGAGCCTTCTGTCTTGGTTTAACCAAACCTATCCTCATGGGGAAGATCTTGCGGTCAAGCCTTACGAGGAGAACCTCAAGCTAGGCACTGTTTCAGCCCTTCAATTAGAATACTTGGAAGATCTCTTGCGCTTTCAAATCTTGGATCAAGGGCGTTTTGAGACAGAAGGGCCACTGCCTTTAGCGCGTTACCTCTATGGAAAAGAGCTGGAAGTAAAAAACCTGCGCTTGATTTTAACGGGGCGCAGCAATGGGCTGGAGCCTCAAATGCTAAAGGAAAGGATGCGACCAATCTATGGCCAATAAAACCTATAAAATCGGTATCGTTGGCAACCGTGATGCCATCTTGCCATTTCGGATGATCGGGTTTGAGACCTTTCCTGTGGTTGATAGCCAAGAGGCGATCAATACGTTACGCCATTTAGCCAGATCTGGGTTTGGGATAATTTACCTGACAGAGGATATTGCCGCAGAGATTCCAGAAACCATCCGTTATTATGATAGTCAGTTGACGCCTGCAGTGATTCTTTTGCCTACCCACAAGGGGAGTCTCGGCTTAGGATTGCAACGGGTGCAGGATAATGTAGAGAAGGCGGTCGGCCAAAATATTCTCTAAGCCAGTCCGAAAAAATGTTAAGAGAGATAGTTGCTTTGCTATCTCGAAGGAAAAGAATAAGAATACAAGGAGGAGCAGACTTGAATCAGGGAAAAATTATTAAAGTATCAGGTCCCTTGGTCATTGCTTCTGGGATGCAAGAAGCCAATATTCAAGACATTTGCCGTGTCGGTGACTTGGGCTTGATCGGTGAAATTATCGAAATGCGCCGTGACCAGGCATCGATTCAGGTGTATGAAGAAACGTCTGGTCTTCGTCCAGGTGAACCAGTAGTCACTACAGGTAGTCCGCTATCTGTAGAGCTTGGGCCTGGATTGATTTCACAGATGTTTGATGGGATCCAGCGTCCCTTGGAACATTTTAAGGCAGTCACCGAATCAGACTTTCTCATCAGGGGGGTAGACATTGCCAACCTTAACCGTGACGCCAAATGGCTCTTTAAGCCTAGCAAGGCTGTAGGCGATGAGGTCGTGGCTGGTGACATTGTCGGTAACGTCCAAGAGACAGAAGTTGTCGACCATCGGATTATGGTCCCTTATCAGGTATCGGGTCGGATTAAGGCCATACATGAAGGGGAATTTACCGTCGACCAGGTGGTCTATGAAATTGAGCAAGAAGATGGTTGCCTCTATCAAGGGACCTTGATGCAAAAATGGCCCGTTCGTCGTGGCCGTCCCTTTGCTCAAAAACTGATTCCGGTAGAGCCTATGGTCACTGGTCAGCGGGTTATCGATACCTTCTTTCCGGTCACTAAAGGCGGTGCCGCGGCAGTTCCTGGACCATTTGGGGCAGGTAAGACCGTTGTTCAGCACCAGGTGGCTAAGTTTGCGGATGTGGATATCGTAATCTATGTCGGCTGTGGCGAACGTGGGAATGAAATGACGGACGTTTTGAACGAATTTCCAGAATTGATTGACCCAGCGACAGGCCAGTCCATCATGGCTCGGACAGTCCTGATCGCCAACACTTCAAACATGCCCGTAGCGGCGCGTGAGGCGTCCATCTACACGGGGATCACCATTGCGGAGTATTTCCGTGATATGGGTTATAATGTGGCCATCATGGCCGACTCGACCTCCCGTTGGGCAGAGGCCCTTCGTGAAATGTCTGGTCGTTTGGAAGAAATGCCAGGGGATGAAGGCTATCCAGCCTATCTGGGCAGCCGTATCGCTGAGTATTATGAGCGGGCGGGTCGTGTGATCAGTCTAGGTAGCGAGGGCCGTGAGGGAACTATTACGGCTATCGGAGCTGTATCGCCTCCTGGTGGGGATATTTCTGAGCCAGTTACTCAGAATACTCTCCGTATCGTTAAGGTTTTCTGGGGGCTGGACGCACCGCTGGCTCAACGGCGTCATTTCCCTGCGATTAACTGGCTCAGTTCTTACTCCCTCTATGTGGATGAAATTGGCCAGTACATCAACCAGAGGGAAAACATGCAGTGGGCTGAAAAAGTGACCAAGGCCATGAACATTCTCCAAAAAGAGAGTGAGCTGGAAGAGATTGTTCGTCTGGTCGGGATTGACTCGCTGTCTGAGCGGGATCGTTTGACCATGAATGCCGCTCGGATGATCCGTGAAGATTACCTTCAGCAAAACGCCTTTGATGATGTGGATACCTATACTTCTTTCCGCAAGCAGGTAGCGATGTTGACCAATATTCTCTTCTTTGACGAAGAGGCTAACAGATCGCTGGATTTGGGGGCCTATTTCACTGAAATCATGGAAGGGACGGTCACTCTTCGTGACCGCATTGCGCGCAGCAAATTTATCCCAGAAGAACGAATCACTGAAATTGAAGGGTTACAAGAAACTATCAAGACAACCCTGCATGATATTGTAGCGAAAGGAGGGCTAACACATGAAGGTGATTAAGGAATATCGAACAGTCAGCGAAGTAGTTGGCCCCTTGATGATTGTCGACCAAGTGGAAGGCGTTCGCTATAACGAGCTTGTTCAGATCAAATTGCACAATGGCGAAGTCCGCCAAGGCCAGGTTCTTGAAGTGCAAGAAGACAAGGCCATGGTCCAACTCTTTGAGGGATCCAGTGGGATCAACTTAGAGCAGGCCAAGGTTCGCTTCACAGGCCGTCCTTTGGAGTTGGCTGTATCTGAAGACATGGTCGGGCGGATTTTCAACGGGATGGGTAAACCGATTGATGGTGGTCCTGATTTGATTCCGGAGAAATTCTTGGACATTGATGGCCAAGCGATTAACCCTGTGGCGCGTGATTATCCGGATGAATTTATCCAGACGGGGATTTCGGCCATTGACCACTTGAACACCCTAGTGCGTGGTCAGAAATTGCCTGTGTTCTCAGGTTCTGGTTTGCCACATAAGGAATTGGCTGCCCAGATTGCTCGTCAGGCAACGGTTTTGAATTCCCAGGAAAATTTTGCGGTAGTCTTTGCAGCCATGGGAATTACCTTTGAAGAAGCGGAATTCTTCATGAACGATTTGCGGGAGACAGGGGCTATTGACCGCTCGGTACTCTTTGTCAACTTGGCTAATGACCCTGCCATTGAACGGATTGCGACCCCGCGTATCGCGCTGACAACAGCAGAGTACCTGGCTTATGAAAAGGACATGCATGTCCTTGTTATCATGACGGACATGACCAACTACTGTGAGGCCCTGCGTGAGGTGTCTGCCGCTCGCCGTGAGGTTCCCGGCCGTCGGGGTTACCCAGGTTATCTTTACACCAACTTGTCTACCCTCTATGAAAGAGCTGGTCGTTTAGTTGGTAAAAAGGGTTCGGTCACTCAGATTCCTATCCTGTCCATGCCTGAAGATGACATTACCCACCCGATTCCGGACTTGACCGGTTATATCACGGAAGGGCAGATTATCTTGTCGCGTGACCTCTACAACAGCGGTTATCGTCCGCCGATCAATGTCCTGCCCTCCCTGTCCCGTCTCAAGGATAAGGGCTCTGGTGAGGGCAAAACGCGTGGAGACCATGCAGCGACCATGAACCAGCTCTTTGCAGCCTATGCCCAAGGTAAACAGGCCAAGGAATTGGCTGTCGTCCTCGGAGAATCTGCCCTGTCTGAAACAGATAAGCTCTATGTCAAATTCACTGATCGTTTTGAAAAAGAGTACATCAACCAAGGCTTCCAGACCAATAGGACCATTCAGGAAACCCTTGATTTGGGCTGGGAACTCTTATCCATCCTTCCTCGAACAGAGTTGAAACGGATTAAGGATGAGATGATTGACCAGTACCTGCCTACGGCAGTGGTGGACGAAGATAAGGCTTAAGAAACAGGAGAAGAGGCTGGTGGTAGCGGCTAATGCTGTTGCTCACATTGCCTCTCTTCAAATGGAGGACAACTGATGGCACGCTTAAATGTTAAACCAACTCGGATGGAGTTGAGCCGTCTGAAAGACCGCTTGAAAACGGCCATCCGAGGACATAAATTGCTCAAGGATAAGCGCGATGAACTGATGCGTCGCTTTATTGACCTCATTCGAGAGAATAACCGTCTCCGAAAAGAGGTCGAAGCAGGGATGGTAGAGAGCATGCAGGACTTCGTGTTGGCTAAGTCTTTAGAAAATGATAAAATGGTCGAGCAGATTTTTGCGGTACCGACCAAAACTGTCGATCTTCATATCGGGACGGAGAACATCATGAGTGTCAATGTCCCGCGCATGCACATGACCGTTAACAATCCCTACGGAGATGATGAAGGCGATGTAGTTTATAGCTACCTGGCCTCGAATTCCCAGATGGATGCTGCGATTGAGCAAATTGAAGACTCGCTTTATCAATTGTTGCGCTTGGCCGAGATTGAAAAATCTTGCCAGCTCATGGCGGATGAAATTGAAAAAACACGCCGTCGGGTGAATGGTTTAGAATATGCGACCATTCCGCAACTAAAAGAAACCATTCATTATATCGAAATGAAGCTGGAAGAAGCTGAACGTGCAAACGTCGTTCGCATGATGAAGGTCAAAGATATGGGATAGCTTTCGGGCTATCTTTTTCTGTTAAAAAGAGGAGGGAAATGATGATTACAGCTAACAAGGACGGGGCGGTAGAACTAGATTAAATATGAATTGAAAATTATTGATCTTAAATCTTATGGACAATATAACCCAAAATTTCATGATGGGGTTTGAGTGTAGCTTCAATTGCTTGTATTGGGTTCTTTACAGTTTGTTGAAATGCTGGTAAAATAGCTATGTAAGCGTTGTATAATTAAGTTTTGTAACGACGAAGAGTTATTAAGAAATTTTATCAGAATCAACTAGCATCTTGTTTTTTAAAATTAGTGATTGAGCTTATCTCTTATTAACTGTTTACTTCTAGGTATGGGCTTAATCGCTATTCTGAATGGAGTGTAAGAATGACTATTTGTCTGATGTTCGGAATGTTTAGAAGCATACAAGTTGTTAGTCTGGTAGGTTTGAAAATAGGGTATTTAGATTATCTTATTGAAATTATTTGATTTCTTGATGTTTAAAAACATGAGATTAAACTTATGATTTAAGGGAGGCTTTTGATGGATAATTTATGTTTCGGATGTGATGTCAAACAGCAAATAGCAGATGAAGAAATTGAAGAAATGATTGCTTTCCAATTAGCGATGGAAAGCGAAAAAGTCAATAGGGAAGAATGGTTGAGGCGACAGTCGATTTGTGAACACTGTTCAGCTAGACAGGGCTCTACTTGTGGCAAATGTGGTTGTTTTTATAAGTTTAGAACAGCTCTAGAGGGTAAGTCTTGTCCTATTAGCCTTTGGTAATAGAAAAAACTAGCGATGGCTGATCACTAAAGATCTTGTGACTTATCATCGCTAGTTTTTGTCTTAGTTGTAAAAGAGTTTTATCTTAATATCCTGGTCATAGTTGCCAAAAGCTTTACCAAATAAAGTACAACCACCCACATTTTTAGCTGAAGCTTTCACTTCAACTTTGAATTTCCAGGTGTCGACCGAGCTGTCAACATCAGAAATCGCGAATTGAGAAATACAGTCGCCATCTATGTAAGTCCCATGGCTCATAATACGAATAGTTTTTAGTAGCCCATATTGATTTAGATTGTCAGGATACCAATCAGGAGTATATTTTCCTCTGATATCGGCGAAATCACCCGGACTAGTCCAGGTACCTAGCTCAATATCGTTGAGTGAAAAAGTGATGTCTGATGGCCAGTTGTCATTGGCAAAAGGAAATTCTGATGAAATTTCAAAAGAAATCTCCATCATCGTCAATTTTTCATCATCATCTAGTAGATTGGGGGATTTATACTCTAGAAATCCTTTAGTGAACCACACTATTTGAGCATCCATTCGTTCAGGGACAATAAAATATTTAGGTTGATCAACTGGACCGATAAATTGCTGGGCACTGGCTAAGCCACAAGTTGGTTCAACTGAATAATCCGTGTAATGCCCGATAGGAATAGAGGTTTCCTTGATTGAATAAGTGCTGAACAGTTGCTTAGGAAAGTTGATTACAACTCGTTCAACACGTAAGCTACATATTTTTTGATGTCCAATTCGTTCTGTTTTGATGAGTTGGGCTTTTTCTAACTTTTGAATATGCTTCGTTGTGATAGCGCTGCTAAGTTTTAAGGTGTCAGCAAGTTCCCTGATGTTCATTTTTTTCTTTGCTAGTAACTGAAGAATTTCTATCCGGACATTGCTTGCTAAAGCTTCATAGACTGGTAATGCATCTTTCGTAATCTCTAATTCCATAACATACCTCCACATTAATAATAACAAAAACGCTAATTTCTGTAAATCAAATACTAACCGATTTCTTTAAAATTAATAAATAAATTAATTTAAAATAAAACCTACATATTTTTTGTTAAAAAGCTTGACAAAGTGTTATAAAAGGATTAGAATTGGATTATAAAAAATAAAGCGCTTGCAAAAAATGTTCAAAAAAGGAGGTTTCGGGTAAAAAGATTAATTAAAAAATTAATTAAAAACAAGCGGTAGATTATCTTTTAGGTTACTATAAAAGGAGAAATATAGATGAAAAAATGGTTAAAAAGCGCAATTGCTCTTGCTGGATTAAGTTCATTAATCTTAGCGGGTTGTAGCAGTGGAGGATCATCCTCTAAAGACGGTGATTCTGAAACGCTAACTTTTATGTTTCGTGGTGGAGAAGATGAGAAAAAAGCCTACCAAGCTGCGATTAGTAAGTTTGAAGAATCCGAAGGTATTAAAGTAAAAATTATTGCTACAGATGCAGATCAGTATGCCACCAAACTTCAGGCGGCTATCTCAGGAGGAAATATACCAGATGTATTCTATGTAGAGCAACATAACTTGATGGCTTATGTTGATAATGGAGTTCTTCTTGATATCACTGGCTATGTTGAAGATTCAGGTTTTGACCTTGATAATATCTGGGAATACGGTGTAAACACTTATCGCTATGATGGCAAGAAAGTTGGTCAAGGGCCAATATATGGTCTTCCAAAGGATTTAGGTCCGTTTGCCCTTGGCTACAATAAAGATATGTTTAAAGAAGCTGGTCTTGAATTACCTGATACAGATACTCCTTACACATGGGATGAATTTGTTGATGTTTCAAAAAAACTAACGAAAGATACTGATGGTGATGGTAAAGTTGATCAGTGGGCAACTGGATTCAATGTTAACTGGAGTCTGCAAGCTTTTGTATGGAGTAACGGTGGTGATTGGGTCAACGAAGATAAGGATACTGTAACAGTTGATACTCCGGAATTTGCAGAAGCACTCCAATACTTTGCGGATCTTCAAAACGTTCATAAAGTAACTCCGTCAATTGCTGATGCACAGACACTCGATACTTATCAGCGCTGGATGAATGGCGAGATTGCCTTCTTCCCAGTTGGCCCTTGGGATATGAGTACATATGCTAAGTTAGGATTTGAATATGACCTGATTCCATGGCCGGCTGGAAAAACTGGTAAGCCAGCAACATTTATTGGATCACTCGGTATCGGGGCATCTAGTAAGACTAAAAATCCTGAGAAAGCTGCAAAATTAGTTGAATATTTGAGTGCTTCAAAAGATGGTCAACAACAGTTAGTTGATGCACAAATTCAAATTCCAAACCTAATTGATATGGCAGAAGAATGGGCTTCAGATACGACAGCTATACCGAATAATCGAAAAGAATTTCTTGATGTAGTTCAAGATTACGGACATCCAATGCCTGCTGCTTGGACATATACAGCTGAATGGTACGATGAGTTCTTTATCAACATTCAATCTGTTTTAGATGGTGATGTTACTGCTAAGGATTATGTCAAAGAGGTACAACCTAAGATGCAGGAAAAACTGGATGCAGCTAATCAGCAAAAAGAAATGGCCCAGTAGTTAATTCTGAAACTGCTGAAGTATGATTCCTAAAACTTATGTGATTTGTATTAAAACAAGGTACATCGAAGAGTATTTTTCTTGTTTCTTGTCACTCTATAATGAATAGATGGGGCCGAGAATCAACAGTATTCTCGGTCCCATTTTAAAAGGAGAATTAATATGTCTCAGACCCAAACTGTTAAAAAGTCCAAAAGTAAACTTCATGCAAATGAGCATAGGGCGGCTTTCCTGTTTGTCATATTGCCTATAGTAGGTTTCTTAGCATTTTCACTCTTACCATTTCTCTACTCGATTTATGCGTCCTTAACAGATTGGAATGGTCTTGGAAGAATGAACTTTGTAAGCCTTAGCAATTTCCAAAAATTATTTAATGACCCTTACTTTTACCAAACAATGGGAAACACTATCTTTCTTATGATTGGCATTCCTATTGGGTTATTATTGTCCTTTGCTCTAGCTTCAGCTTTGAGTCGTGGGATTAAGGGAACAACAATTTTCAGAACCATTTATTATATTCCAGTGATTTCATCATTGGCGGCGATTTCCATTTTGTGGCAGTGGGCTTATAATGGTGACTTTGGTTTGGTGAACCAAGTTCTGGAAATTTTTGGGATTGATGGGCCTAACTGGTTACAAAATCCTATAACTGTTAAACCAGCTATCATTATCATGACGATTTGGAAAGGGCTTGGATATTCTATGCTGCTTTATTTAGCGGCTATTCAAAGCGTTCCTAAAACCTTTTACGAAGCGGCAGAACTTGACGGTGCCTCCTCCTTCCAAAAGTTTACCAATATTACATGGCCAATGGTTAGACCAGTGACATTCTTCCTGATTGTAACTAACATTATCGGTGGCTCACAAATCTTTACTGAAATTAACATTATGACACCAACTGGTGGTCCAAAATATGGCTCAGCTACCATTGTTTGGTACATTTGGCAAAAAGCCTTCAAAAATTTCCAAATGGGTTATGCGAGTAGCATGGCTTTGGTATTGGCAGTTATTGTTTTTGCTGTAACGGCACTTCAATTCTGGATCAATAAACGTTCAGAGTATAAATTAGATTAGGAGAAGAAAATGAAGCGAATAAAACTTTCAAATGTCCTAATTGTGATTATTTTACTAATTGGCTCAATTGTTATGGTTGGTCCGCTATTATGGATGGTTTCGACATCTTTAAAAGATAAGGCGGGAGTTTTTCAATTGCCACCTCAATGGATTCCTAACCCTATCAAGTGGGATGCCTATCAACGACTCCTCGAACTTGATACCTTGATATCTGGTATCAAGAATACGGTTATTGTTTCCTTGACTGTCACCATAGTTGGTACAATAACATCTAGTATGGCGGCCTTTGCGTTTGCAAAATTAAGACTCCCATTTAAAAACTTGCTATTTATCGTGCTTTTAGGTGCATTGATGGTTCCTTATCCAGTTGTCATGATTCCGCAGTTCATGATGTTCTCAAAAATCGGATGGGTTGATACCTTGCTTCCTTTGATTATACCTGGTTTGTTTGGGAATATCACGATGATTTTCTTCTTGAGACAATATCTATCTAATATACCTGATTCGGTAGTAGAAGCGGCCAAGATTGACGGTGCTAGTTATTCCAAAATATTCTTTCAACTCATTTTCCCATTGATTCGACCAGCAGTCGCTGCGCAGTTTATCTTGTGGTTCATGGGAGTATGGAATGATTACCTTGCACCATTGATTTACCTCAATACTCCAGAAAAACAAACCTTGCAAGTTGTTATTGCAAACTTGAATGCGGCCTATGCGATTCAAACGGACTATCCATTGATCATGGCGGCATCTGTTGTGTCATTGCTGCCAGTGTTGATAGTATTCGTGATTTTCCAAAAACAAATTATTGAATCTATCGCCTTATCTGGTATGAAAGGTTAACATTATGGTATGGAATAGATTAATGGAGTGGCTTCATATTGCAGTCTTATTCATCCTTTTGAATATCTTATGGATCTTTGGGTGTATTATTGGACTGGGAATTTTTGGTCTTATTCCGAGTACAGTTGCCACTATGGATGTTATAAAAGATAGAATGTATTTTAAAACTGACTACAGTTATTTTGAAATCACGAAACAGTTTTTCAAGAGTTTTTCTTTAGCCTTCAAACATCATAAATTAATTTTAGTTGTGCCAACTGTTCTATTAATCGTTTTTATATTGGAGTGGTTTCTAATTAGAGGTGTGGATATTCTCAGAGCAGGCTTCATGATTCCAACGACCTTGATTATTTTCTATCTCCTAATCATGATTCTCAATAGTTCTTATTTGATGACAGTTGAAAAGAAAATCGATTTGTCTTATTTCAAGTTTATTGTTTTAAGTCCCTTAGTATTTTTAAAATCATCTTTGATTATTGTGCTGAGCCTCATTACCTTCTTCATTTTATCTATTTCCTATCCTCTGATAAGCTTGTTCTCGATTGTTCTGTTTATTTTTACGATTCATAGAGTTCTTAAAATAGATTACGCCAAGAAAGGATGGGGAGTTCTTGACTAAAAAACGATTAGCTTTCTTATGTTTAACCATGTGTTTACTAGCTGGTTGTAAAAACCAAGTAGAACCAGTGAGACAGCAACTTCAGGACCCACAGTTTGAAAACGTCAGTGTACATGACCCTTCAATCATCAAAAGCGACGATGAGTTCTATATCGTGGGCTCCCATGCTATGTTGGCAAAGTCAGCGGATTTAATCAAATGGGAACAATTAGCAGATTCTGTCTCAACAGATATGTTGTTTGAAGATATTCGAGAAGAATTAAAAGAAGAATTTGCTTATGCTAAAACAACCACCTTATGGGCAAGTGACCTTGTGCAGCTAAAAAATGGTAAGTATTATTTATACTATTGTCTGTGTGTGGGAGACTCCCCCTTGTCCGTCTTGGGCGTTGCTGTAGCAGATGCTGTTGATGGTCCTTTCAAGAAGATCGAGTCCTTCCTTTATTCTGGCACCAGCCCACAGTTTGGCCAAACCTATGATGCTACCAAGCATCCTAATGTCATAGATCCTCATGTTTTCTATGACAATGGTGAGAAACTATGGATGGTCTATGGGTCTTATTCGGGCGGTATCTTTATTCTTGAGCTGGATGAGGCAACTGGATTACCACAAGAAGGCCAGGGATATGGAAAACACCTGCTTGGTGGTAATCATAGTCGAATCGAAGCGCCTTATATCCAATACAATAAGGATACAGGTTATTATTACCTCTTCATCTCCTTTGGCGGTTTAACAGCAGATGGTGGTTATCAAATAAGAGTAGCACGCTCTAAAACACCAAATGGTCCCTATGAAGACATGGAAGGCAATCTCATGGATTCTGTAAAAGGCGCTGCTGGAACTGTGTTTGATGATTTTAGTATTCAAGACTACGGGGTCAAACTGATTGGTAATTTTAGCTATGAAGCGGACGATGGATTAACAAATGCAGGTTATCTGTCTCCAGGACATAATTCCACTTATTATGATGAAGAGACTGGTAACTACTATGCCATTTTCCATACTCGGTTTTTAAATGCTGGGGAAATGCATGAAGTCAGGGTTCATCAAATGTATTTTACAGAAGACGGATGGCCAGTGTTAGCACCATTAAGATATAGTGGCGAGGCTATTGATCAGTATCAAATCAATCAAGTGGCCAGTTCTTATCGCTTGCTTGCGTTTAATAAAGACATTACGGCAGATTTTATAGAACCCCAGTCTGTTCAATTGAACAAAAATGGGAAGTTAGCAGGTGATTTATCGGGAGAATGGCAACTAGCATCAGATAACATCACAGAAGATTCTAGTATTAAGATTGAAGGAGTCACCTATCGAGGGAAGTTTGTCTCAAATTGGGATGAACGGCAAGAAAAACAGGTGATGACTTTCACAGGTATTTCTGACAAGGGTATTCCCTTATTTATGATAGAGGAGAAAGAAAAATGAGTCTAAACGGCATTTACAAAAACCCAATCGTATTGGAGCGAGCAGATCCTTGGGTTTACAAACACACAGATGGGTATTATTATTTCACAGGATCAGTACCTGGCTACCAATCCATCGAACTAAGACGTGCGAAAACACTGAATGATTTAGGCGATAACGCTGAAATCGTGACCGTTTGGGAAGCTCATGAAACAGGTCCGCTCAGTGAGCTGGTCTGGGCGCCTGAGATTCATTTCCTTCAAGGGAAGTGGTATATCTACTTCGCAGCGAGCGATCATGCTGTGGAGCGTAACCAACACAAGCACCATAGAATGTTTGTCATTGAAAACAGCAATACTGATCCAATGACAGGTAACTGGGTGGAGAAAGGCCAAATCAAAACCCAGTTTGAAAGTTTTAGTATTGATGCGACTGTTTTTGAATTAGAAGACGAGTTATATTACATTTGGGCACAGTTGGATCCAAGAATTCCTGGGAACTCTAACCTTTACATTTCAAAAATGGCGAACCCATGGACATTAGAAGGTAAGCAAACGGTCTTGACCATTCCTGAATACGATTGGGAAAAAATCGGCTTTATGGTCAATGAAGCACCAGCAGCAATTATCCGTAATGGCAAAGTCTTTGTGACCTTTTCTGTCAGTGCAACAGACGAAAATTATGCCGTAGGCTTGTTGTGGGCTAATGTTGGCGATGATCTTTTAGATGGCTATTCTTGGAACAAACTGGACAAGCCAGTCTTTGTATCGTCGGAGAAAAATAGCCTCTATGGTCCAGGCCATAACTCCTTTACACGCAATGAAGATGATACTGAAGATGTGATTGTCTTCCATGCTCGTCCAGAAAAGAACAAAGAAGGCGATCCTTTGGACAATCCAAACCGCCATGCCAACGCTCAAGTCTTCACTTGGGATGAGAATGGTTTCCCTGTTTTTGGGGAACCTGGTGAGGCCTAATCGAAAATAAATAAGAACCTGTATTCACAATAGAAACACTGACTAGAATGGGCTAATTTTAGCTTACTCACTATCAGATGTTCTGGAAATACGGTCATTATTCCTACAAAAAATTGTTCTCATTTGGACAAAAACTAGCCTAATTAGCTTAGTATCCCTATTGTGAATACGGGTTCTAAGTAATTGCAATTCTGTCATAGTTAAATAAGTAGTAAAGGAAAATCAGATGAAACATAATCCATTTGCATTTAGCAATAGTCGTCAACGGTACTCAGTTAGAAAAAGCTATTTGGGCGTTTGCAGCGTACTATTAGGGACAATTTTATTACTTTCAGTAGCTCCTGTTGTATCAGCTGATGAATCAGGACCATTTGATATCTCAACAACATTATTAGAGCCTACGACACTAACTAATGATGAACAGTTATCTAACAACACCGGTGAGGATACATTATCTAGTAAAGATAATGTATCTTCCGAAACGGAATCTGGAGATTCAACACTTCCTGATGAATCTGAATCACTCTCAAATGATGTACAGGCTGGAGTTGCTCCTGAGGTTGTTGTTCAGACTGATTCTGCAAAAGAAGAAGTGTTAAAAGCAGATACAGAGAATCCGGAATCAGTGGTTGCAACACCTGTTTCTACTAGGCAAGCTGTAGTACCTGAAGAAGAGAAAGAAGCTTTTAGTCGCGTGTCTGTTCACGATCCATCTATTTTTTACGATGAAAAGACAGGAACTTACTATGTCTTTGGCTCTCACTTAGCCCAAGCTAAGTCAGATGACTTACAGAACTGGACGCCACTTTTTACAAGGGAATATGAAAATCCGTCTAGTGTTTTGGGAGATCTGAACGAGAACTTAGCGTCAGTCTTTGAGTGGGCAGGCTATGATGATGCGGACACTGCTGGGGGCAGATATTCTGTCTGGGCACCAGATGTACTTTGGAACCCTTCTTATCAGTGGGAAGACGGAACGACTGGGGCCTACATGTATTATTTCTCCTCATCTTCGACATGGAGACGTTCTGTCATTGGTTATGCAGTGTCTAAGTCAGTAGAAGGTCCTTACGACTTTAAAGATACACTGATTTATTCAGGTTTTACCAAAGAAAATGCAACGGATGGTAGCAGTCGCAACATTCATTATACCAATACCCATATTGACGAATTGATCAATAAAGGTGTTATTGTAGAAGGGTTCAATGAAAAGTGGAACCGTGACAACGGTCATACTTATGATAATGACTATGCGCCAAATGCGATCGATGCCAATGTCTTTTTCGATAAGGATAATCGCCTATACATGTCCTATGGATCGTGGTCTGGGGGTATCTATCTTTTAGAACTTGATCCAGCGACTGGTAAAGCGATTTACCCTGGTGTCGATGGTAAAACGCCTGATGGACGACGGATTGACCGTTATTTCGGCACTCACTTGCTGGGTGGATGGCACCAATCGGGTGAAGCCCCATACATTGTTTATGACGCTAATACGGACTATTATTATCTCTTTATTACCTATGGTGGCTTGACCCGTGAGGGTGGTTATAACATGCGCTTGTTCCGCTCTAAAACAGTAGACGGGTTGTATGTAGACACGCAAGGGAATAATCCTCAGTACACTGGCTGGACGCCTGAACCCATTAATACGGCCTACGGTCTCAAGGTGATGGGGAATTATAACTTTAATGATTTTGATGCGGCCTATATGTCTCCAGGACATAACTCAGCCTTCATTGATGAAAATGGTGACTGGTACCTCGTGTACCATACCCGATTTGATCAAGGTAGCGAGTATCATGAAGTGAGAGTGCATCGCATGGTCATGACAGAAGAAGGCTGGCCGGTAGCCTTGCCGTATGAATTTTACGAAAAAGAAAAAGCGCTTACCTTGACTTCTGATAATGGGTTGACGGGCGAGTATGAATTTGTCAATCACGGAACAGATAGCAGTGGTCGTGCGATTCCAAAAGCTTCTGTCACTTTACATGAGGACGGTACAGTCTCAGGAGGATTCACAGGAATTTGGACATCTGTATCTCAAGATGGTCTTTATCGCCTTAACCTCACAAGTGCGGATGGTCATGTCTATAAAGGTCAATTCGCGCTTCAATATGCTGAAAAGTCTAGTCAAGTGAAGCTTGTTTTTGCTCTGGTTGGTGATGATAATACGGTTTTTTGGGGGAGTAAGGATTACGAAGTCAAAGAGCCTGTTGATGATACAGAAGAGGACGAACTTGGGCTTCCTGAAACCATTGATAAACCAGAGGGAGAGCCAACTCCTCAAGAAACACCTAAGGGTGATGTGATTTACTTTGTTAAACCTTTAATTCCCAACCATATTAGTCAGGGAACAATTGGAGAACCAAAGGTCTCTCATAGCGGTCAATCTGAAGTGGTGTCAGAAGTTGTAAAAGACTCAGAGGTCTTAAGCCTCCCACAAAGAATAGAGACAGATGGTGAAATGCTTCTTAACCTAACCACCTCGTCAAAATATTTACCAAAAACAGGGGATCAATCTCGTCTAACAACAAGTTTAGGTGCTCTATTGATAAGTCTTTTCGGAGTCCTTCCAAATAGTCGGAAAAAGAGAAAATAGCATTTCTTGAGCAAGAGAGAAAGAGATAAGATTATGGTAAAAGAAAGTCAACTGGAATTCGGTGTTCATGACCCGACGATTATCGAAGCTGACGGTGTCTTCTATCTGATTTCAACAGATACCAAACAACCTGAAACATCAGGGGTTCCGATTAGGAAATCCAATGATTTGGTGAATTGGGAATTTGTGACAAGTGCGCTTGAGGGTGTACCAGAGGTTGCCAAAGCCTGGAGCAAGGCTGTCGGGTTGTGGGCTCCAGAAATTATCAATTACCAAGGGGAGTATCGCATGTATTATTCGGCATCGACCTTTGGCAGCACTACCTCTTATATAGGACTTGCTACGGCTACCTCACCTACGGGACCTTTTATAGATCAGGGTGTCGTGGTCAAGACAAGTCCAGATCTTTGCACGCATAATGCGATTGATGCTAACATCGTAACAGACCGTGATGGTGAGCAGTGGATGGTTTACGGGTCTTTCTTCGGAGGGATTTACATTCTACCGATTGATAAAAAAACTGGGAAACCGAGTCAAGAGGGATTTGGCAAACGGATAGCAGCGCGACCTAAGAGTGTCGATACAGCCATAGAAGGTTGCTTTGTTTACTACCATCCAGAAACGGATCATTTCTACCTCTTTAGCTCCTATGATTCCTTGAGCAATACCTACCATATCCGTGTGGCACGCTCTCGCGATGTAGATGGCCCTTATTTGGACATCAAGGGACAAGACATGAACGATTTAGAGATTGATCCGCTCTTGAATGGGGTGAAACTCTTGGGTAGTTTCCAGTTTGAGGACCAATTGCCAGTTTACGCACCGGGTCACAATTCCATTTTAAAACGCTCTGATGGTCGATTATTTGTCGTACATCATGCTAGACGAAAAACTTTTTCAGATCAGTTCTTCTTAAACGTCAGGGAATTGAAATGGTTGTCCAATGGATGGCCTGTTATTTCGCCATTGCTTTATGATGGTGGTCAACCGCAATTCGTTAATGATTTAGAAGGAGAATGGGAACTTATCCGTTTTGAAGCTGACAGTGACTTAAAACAAAGTGAACTGGTTTTTCTTAGGGAACAAGATCTGATAGCTGTTACAGATGATGAATATGTTTGGGAAGGGTACAGACTTCTTTTCTGGCAGGAGCTAGAAAATGGTGTGATGACACCATGCTTGGCTGGTCTGAATGAGGACGGTTTTGTTGTTATCGGAAAAAAACGATTAACATAAGGAAAGGAGCAGATATGCAAAAAGCATCTTTAAAACTTGTGAAAGACATGCAAATTTCACAAGTGGATAAACGGATTTACGGCTCTTTCATTGAGCACATGGGACGAGCAGTTTATGGAGGGATTTACCAACCAGATCATGCGTCGAGTGATGCCAATGGGTTCCGTAACGACGTCAAAGAATTGGTCAAAGAATTAGGAGTCACTCTGGTCCGTTATCCAGGTGGTAACTTCTTGTCTGGCTATAACTGGGAAGACGGTGTTGGGCCTAAAGACAAGCGTCCTAGACGTACAGATTTAGCTTGGCGAGCGATCGAGACCAACGAAGTCGGCATCCATGAATTCTTTGATTGGGCGGAAGAAGTCGGAGCAGAGGTCAATATGGCGGTCAACATGGGAACGCGTGGGATTGACGAAGCCAGACAACTCGTCGAATACTGTAATTTCCCAAGTGGGACAGAATGGAGTGACCGACGCATTGCCAATGGTCGTCAAGAACCGTTTGCCATTAAAACCTGGTGTATCGGAAATGAGATGGATGGTCCATGGCAAATCGGCCATAAAACAGCTGAAGAATACGGTCGTGCAGCGAGTGAAACTGCTAAAGCGATGAAGTTGGTAGATGATTCCATTGAACTGGTCGCCTGTGGTAGTTCAAATAGCCAAATGCCGACCTTTGGGGACTGGGAATTAACCGTTTTAGACCATACCTATGATTATGTGGATTACCTGTCTCTTCACCAGTATTACGGCAACCCTGCCAACAACTTAGAAGAGTATCTGGCTTGCTCTCTTGACATGGATGCGTTTATTAAGGGTGTAACTGCTATGTGTGATGCTATCAAGGCTAAAAAGCATAGTCAAAAACAAATGAACCTTTCCTTTGACGAATGGAACATTTGGTACCACTCTAATGAGTTTGACAAGACCATCAAGCCTTGGTTGATTGCCCCACCACAGTTGGAAGATCATTACAACTTTGAAGACACACTCGTTTTGGGGACTCTGTTAATCACGCTTCTGAAACACGCCGATCGGATTAAAATCGCTTGTTTGGCTCAGTTGGTTAATGTTATTGCGCCGATCTTTACAGAAGAAAACGACAATGACAGTCCAGCATGGCGTCAGACCATTTTTTACCCGTTCATGCAGGCTGCTAAATACGGGCGTGGTACTGTGTTGACACCACTCATCCAAACCGATTCCTATAGTGCTGGTAACTACGATGCTATTCCATATCTGGAATCTATTGCAGTCCTCAATGAAGATGAAACGGAAGTCACTGTCTTTGCAGTAAACCGCTCAAGAGAGGAAATGGTCTTTACCATCGACAGCCTTGGCCTTGATGTAACAGGTGTTACAGCCTTTACTCAAATTGCAGGACATGATATTAAAGCAGTTAACACATTAGCGTCAAACAATGTTAAACCTGTTGACTCAGACCATTATGAAGTTTCAGAAGATAGTGTCGCTCTACAATTAGAACCATTGTCTTGGAATGTGATCCGCTTGGCAGTTAACTAAATCGTTTGGCCACTCACAACTAGCGAAAATCAGTTGGTGTGACATTTAAAAAGGAGCAAACATGAAAGTAACATTGACCGACCAACAAGGTCCAAAAATTTCAAAATACATCTATGGCCATTTCGCGGAACATCTTGGCCGTTGCATTTACGAAGGTCTCTATGTGGGCGAAGACTCGTCTATTCCTAATGTCAATGGCATGCGCATTGATGTGGTTGAAGCCTTGAAAAATATTCAAATTCCGGTTCTTAGATGGCCGGGTGGTTGTTTTGCAGACGAGTACCACTGGAAAGACGGGATCGGCCCTAAAGAAAATCGTAAAAAAATCGTCAACACCCACTGGGGTGGCGTCACAGAAAATAACCATTTTGGGACCCATGAATTTTTCGAGCTAACCAAGCAACTCGGCTGTGAGGTTTATGTCAACGGTAACGTTGGTAGTGGCACCGTTCAAGAAATGCAAGAATGGGTTGAATACATGACCATGGGAGGTGAGTCTCCTATGGCTAACCTTCGTCGTGAAAATGGCCAAGAAGAGCCGTGGTCTGTCAAGTTCTTTGGTGTGGGTAACGAAAGCTGGGGATGTGGTGGAAACATGCGTCCCGAGTATTATGCGGATGAATACAGACGCTATCAGACTTATGTTCGCCAATATGGTACTGAAAAGATTTACAAAATTGCTTGTGGGCCAAATATTGATGATTACAACTGGATGGATAAGGTCATGCAAATCGCTGCACCATTTATGGATGGCATCAGCTTGCACCACTATGCCTTGACGGGTGAGTGGTTGGATAAAGGCCCTGCCACTGGCTTTAAAGAAGAGCACTGGTGGTCTCTCATCAAGAGCGCTCAAAAGATGGATGAGCTCATTACCAAGCACAGCACTATCATGGACAAATACGATCCTGAAAAACGGGTTGGCCTTATTGTCGATGAGTGGGGCTCATGGTTGGCGGTTGAACCAGGAACGAACCCTGGCTTCCTTTACCAGCAAAACACGATTCGTGATGCGATGGTAGCTGCAGTGACGCTCAATATTTTCCATAAACACGCTGAGCGTGTTCACATGGCTAACATTGCCCAAACTGTTAACGTTTTGCAATCCATGATCCTGACAGAAGGGGATCAAATGGTGAAAACACCAAGTTATCACGTTTTTGATCTGTATAAAGTCCATCAAGAGGCAGAGTTAGTTTCCTCGTATGGGGAAACCGATGACACTGTCTCATATACTGTTTCTAAGAAAAATGGCCTTGTCTCTATTTCTGTATGTAACTTCTCCTTGGATGAAGAAAAGACCTTAGACTTTTCAGGGGCATACTCTGGCAAAGTAGTGGATGCACGCTATATTACCGCAGAGACCATGGATGCTCATAACGATTTTGATCATCCAGAGACGATTACCATTCAATCCTTTGACGGTGTATCAACAACGGATGAGACAGTGAGCTTAACAGTGCCACCGATGTCTGTGGTGACCGTACAGATCGAACAATAATGAAAGAGGAGACCTCATGTCTATTTTAAAAGAAACCTTTACCTTAGCAAACGGTGTAGAAATCCACAAAGTGGGCCTTGGAACTTGGCAGTCTGCGCCTAATGATGCCTACCGTGCTACCAAATTTGCTCTTGAAAACGGATATTACCATGTGGATACTGCTTATGTGTATGGCAACCAAGAAGAAGTCGGTCGGGGTATTAAAGATAGCGGTCTCGCCCGCAAAGAGGTCTTTATCACATCAAAAATTCCTGCGGAATGGAAATCCTATGAGGAGTCTGTTCGTGCCATTGATGAGAGTTTAGAGCAACTCGGAGTGGATTACATTGATTTGATGTTGATTCATGCTCCTCGTCCGTGGAGTGAAATGCATGAACGTCCTATCATTAACCACTATTATGACGAAAATGCAGAAATGTGGCGCGCTTTAGAAGATGCCTACGAAGCTGGAAAACTCCGTGCGATTGGTGTGTCTAACTTTAGCGTTGACGATTTGGAACATCTGCTTGAAAAAGCGCGGATTACACCAATGGTTAACCAGATCATTTACCATATCGGCAATACTAATCCAGAGGTACTGGCTTTTTGTGAAAAACATAATATCTTGGTGGAAGGCTATTCTCCGATTGCGACAGGGCGTTTACTCGGTGATGAAGGGATTCAGAAGATGGCAGATAAATATGGGAAATCAATCCCTCAGATCTGTATTCGTTACCTATTGGAGAAAAATATTCTCCCCTTGCCAAAATCTGTCCATGAGGAATACATCCTGCAAAATGGTCAAGTCGACTTTACGATTGAACCAGAAGATGTCGCTTATCTGGATAGCCTATAATAAGAGAGGTACAACCCTAGAATGTCCATACATTTATCGAGTTACATCTTTACATGTCTGGACATACCTGGTAAAATAAGGATAGATTAGAAAACGATTACAGGAGGTTGTCATGCTTCAAGAAAAACAAGATATTCTCAGTGGCCAAACAGCTCTTGGGATTGAATTTGGGTCAACGCGGATTAAGGCTGTGTTGATTGATAGCCGTCAATTGCCGATTGCTTCTGGGAGCCATGAATGGGAGAACCAGTTGGTAGATGGGGTTTGGACTTATGACTTAGATGCCATTTGGACAGGAATCCAAGACGCTTATGCCGACTTGGTGGCAGATGTTCAGGAAAAATATGAAACATCCTTGACTAAGGTTGGTAGTCTGGGCATTAGTGCTATGATGCATGGTTACATGGCGTTTGACAAAGACGATCAGTTATTGGTACCGTTTCGCACTTGGCGCAATACCATGACTGGACAGGCAGCGGAGGCCTTAAGTGAGCGGCTAGATTTCAATATTCCAGAACGCTGGAGCATTGCCCATCTTTATCAAGCTATCTTAAACGAAGAAAAGCATCTTCCAGAGTTGCATTTCTTGACAACGCTTGCGGGATATGTTCATTGGCAATTGACGGGTGAAAAAGTATTAGGGGTTGGGGATGCTTCTGGGATGTTTCCAATTGATCCTAAGACAGCGGACTACCGTCAAGACTATGTTCAAAGCTTTAATGAATTGGTTGCACCGAAAGTTTTCTCATGGTCTTTAGAGCAAGTTTTGCCTAGTGTTTTAAGCGCTGGTCAATCAGCTGGTCGATTAACAGAAAAAGGGGCGAAACTTCTTGACCCATCAGGTCACTTAGAGGCTGGGATTCCACTCTGTCCACCGGAAGGCGATGCTGGAACAGGAATGGTCGCAACCAACAGTATTGCCCCTAGAACTGGGAATGTTTCTGCTGGAACCTCCATATTTGCCATGATTGTTTTAGAAGAGGACCTCAAAAGCCGATACCCTGAAATTGATGTGGTAACGACACCAGTTGGCGATACTGTCGCCATGGTTCACGCCAATAACTGTAGTTCAGACATCAACGCTTGGGTGAAACTTTTCCATGAATTTAGTCGATTAGCAGGTCAAGACTTGTCTATGGATGCTGCTTATTCATTGCTCTTTAAAGAAGCATTGAAAGGTGAAAAAGACTGTGGGGAACTCTTGAGCATCGGTTACTATTCAGGAGAAAGCATTACTGGCATCGACGAAGGCCGTCCGATGTTAGTTCGCACGCCAGAAAGCCGTTTGACAGTGGCTAACTTGATGCGTAGCCATATCTTATCAGCCTTTGCGACCCTGTCCTTAGGGATGGATATCTTAACCCAAAAAGAAAACATCCATATTGACCGTATTTTAGGCCATGGTGGCATCTTTAAAACACCAGAAGTGGCTCAGCGTCTCTTGGCCTCAGCTATTGAAACACCCGTTTCTGTGATGGAAACAGCTGGAGAAGGAGGAGCGTGGGGAATTGCTCTCTTGGCCGATTACCTCAACCACTCCGACCTTTCGTTGGCAGAGTATTTGGAAACGAAAGTATTTGCGACAGCCGCAACAGAAGCCATCGCTCCAGAAGCAGATGATATTGGTGGTTTCAAGCAATTTATGGAGCGTTACAAACCAGGTTTAGAGCTGGAAAAATTAGCTGTTGACCTGATCAAATAGGAGGAACCATGTTAGAAGCATTAAAAGAAGCCGTATTTCAGGCCAATCTTGAACTCCCTAAGCGCGACTTGATTAAGTACACTTGGGGAAATGTCAGTGCCGTCGATCGTGAATCAGGATTGTTTGTCATCAAGCCATCTGGTGTTGACTATGATATTATGACTGCCGATGATATGGTGGTCTGTGACTTTGATGGAAATGTCATTGAAGGTAAACTACGCCCATCATCTGACATGCCGACACATGCAGTCTTGTACAAGACCTATGACAGCATTGGCGGTATCGTCCATACCCATTCGCCATGGGCAGCCAGCTGGGCCCAGTCTGGTCAAGATGTTCCTGCCATGGGTACAACTCATGCTGACACTTTTTATGGAACGGTACCCTGCGCCCGATTTTTAAGCAAAGAAGAATTAGATGCGGGTTATGAGCATGAGACGGGAAATGTTATCGTTGAGACTTTTGAAAAACGTGGTCTTGATCCGGTGGCCATTCCAGGTATCTTGCTACAAGGACATGGCCCCTTCACTTGGGGGAAAGATGCAGCTGACGCTGTCATGCATGCCGTTGTCCTAGAAGAAGTGTGCAAAATGAATTACTATACGCGCATGCTTAATCCATTTGCCCCTGAACTGCCACAATATGTCTTGGATAAGCACTACCTCCGTAAGCACGGTAAGAACGCCTACTACGGTCAAAAATAATCGTAAACATAAAAATGAGAATCATCTCAAAAAAGGAGAAATACAACATGTCAGATAAGAACGTTTTTTGGTTTGTCATCGGTTCCCAACACCTCTATGGGGAGGAAGCGCTAGAAGAAGTGCGTAAACACGGTCGTGAAATGGCTGATGTGCTTAACAAGTCAGGGCATTTGCCTTATCCTGTTGAATTCCAAGAAGAATTAGCCGTTTCAGCAGATGTCATCACGAAGCTTATGAAGGAAGTAAACTACCGTGATGATGTAGCTGGTGTTATTACATGGATGCATACCTTCTCACCAGCTAAAATGTGGATCCGTGGCACGAATCTGCTTCAAAAGCCGTTGCTTCACTTGGCAACCCAATACAATGAATCAATTCCGTGGGCAACCATCGATATGGACTTCATGAACTTGAATCAAGCGGCTCACGGTGACCGTGAATATGGCTTTATCAATGCTCGCCTCAAGAAAAACAACAAAATTATCGTTGGTTATTGGCAAAATGAGTCTGTCCAAAAAGACATCGGTGCTTGGATGGATGTTGCTGTTGCCTACAATGAAGGGTTTAATATCAAAGTTGCGCGGTTTGGGGACAACATGCGTGATGTGGCTGTAACAGATGGTGACAAAGTTGAAGCTCAAATCAAATTTGGCTGGACTGTGGATTACTATGCAGTCGGTGATTTGGTTGAAGTCGTCAATGCTGTGACAGACGAAGAAGTTAACGACTTGTTTGCAACCTACGAAGAGTTGTATGAGTTTGACTACGCAGACTATGACAAAGAAACTTGGGAGCATCATGTTAAGGAACAGGCAAAATATGAAATTGCCTTAAAACGTTTCTTAGATGAAGGTGGCTACACAGCCTTCTCAAGTAACTTCCAAGACCTATACGGTTTGGAACAATTGCCAGGTCTTGCGGTGCAACGCTTGATGGCTGATGGTTATGGGTTTGCTGGAGAAGGGGATTGGAAAACTGCAGCGCTTGATCGCTTCATGAAAATCATGTCTCATAACCAAAACACTGGTTTCATGGAAGACTATACCTATGAGATGGGGCTTGGCAAAGAAGCTATCTTGCAGTCACATATGCTTGAAGTAGACCCAAGTCTTGCGAAAAACAAGCCAAAAATCTTGGTATCGCCACTGGGTATCGGTGGCAAAGCAGATCCAGCGCGTCTTGTCTTTGACGGTAAAGCAGGTGACGGTGTCGTTGTATCAATGGCTGACTTTGGCACTGAGTTTAAACTTTTGATCAATGAAGTGACAGCCTTTGAGCCAACTGTTGAAGCACCAAATCTTCCAGTAGCGCGTGTGCTTTGGGAAGTGAAGCCTAACTTCCAAGAAGGTGTTAAAGCTTGGATTGAAGCGGGTGGTGGCCACCATACGGTAGTTTCACTTAACTTAACCAGTGATCAGATTATTACATGGGCTAAGTTAGTTGGTTTAGATTATATTTTAATAAACTAATAAAGTTAGTTTTAATTGCATTTATCAAGATTGAACACCATAAAATTTATGTCTCTAGTTAGAGAGTTTTATGGTGTTTCTTTCGTATATAATGTAATAATCTGTAAGAGTATCTCTAAAAGCATAAGACTTGCATTTAAATCATCCAAATCATGCGAAATGTTTTTGTGATTCCATTGACAGAATGGCCTAATTAAGATATGCTAATCTTTGCTAATAATAATGAAATTTAGGAGAATAAGATGCAAGATTTGACAGTAGGAAAACCGATTAAGGTGATTCTTACCTTTGCCTTGCCACTGGTGATTGGTAGTATTTTTCAGTTGTTCTACAATTTTGCAGATAGCATGATTGTTGGGCATACTTTGGGAGAAAAAGCCTTTGCAGCTGTTGGATCGACAGGTAGCATTGTTTTTTTCATCCTCGGCTTTGCCCAGGGGCTGACTGGAGGATTTTCAGTGATTTTGGCGCAGCGTTATGGGGCTAAAGACGAGGTCAATATTAAGCGATCCTTTGCTACGGGGCTAGTCCTGTCAATGGCCATTGGTCTGGTTCTAACTGTCCTGTCTCAAGTTTTTTTAGGAAGTCTCTTGGAATTGATGCAAACACCCCAGGAATTACTCGAACAATCAACACAATTCTTGCGGGCCATTCTGGGTGGGATGTTGGCAACGATTCTTTATAACTATTTGTCCAATAGCATCCGAGCTTTGGGGGATAGTCGAACGCCTCTGTTTGCCCTGATCGCGGCTGTCATCCTCAACGTGGCCTTAGATTTTATCTTTATCTTGAATTTTAAAATGGGAGTCTTTGGGGCTGGTGTAGCAACCATTCTTGCTCAGATTCTCTCTGTTATCTTCTTGTTTTGGCACATTAAAAAAAGGGTTCCTCAACTGCAATTGGCTAAAAGTGATTGGAGCTTACTTTCAAAGGAAGAATATCAGAAGCATCTTCAATTGGGCTTACCGATGGGATTTCAAGCATCTATCATTGCAATTGGGACTATGACCTTGCAGTACGCCCTTAACCAGCTTGGGACGGCGGCCATTGCGGCCCAATCCATCGCCAGTCGGACGGATCAATTAGCCATGTTACCTATGATCAATCTCGGGCAGGCGATTTCCACTTTTGCCGCTCAAAATTATGGCGCCAAGCTTTATGGTCGTATCTTTGAAGGGGTCAAAAAAACGGTTGCCTTATCCGTTGCCTGGTCCTTGTTATTTGCAGCCATTCTTCTCATAGGGAATCGATTCTTTTCGGCTCTCTTCCTGCCTAATGGCTCAGAAGCAATCTACCAGATGGCATTCTCTTATTACGTCATTAATGGCTTATGCTACTGGATTCTAGCCATTCTCTTTGTGTTGAGAGGTTTTATCCAGGGGCTTGGCAAAAGCTTTGCTCCAACCTTGGCTGGTATTATGGAGTTGATCATGCGGGTCGTGGTCGCCTTGATCGGTTTACGGTATTTTGGTTTTGCTGGAGTAGCTGCAGCTAATCCAGCCGCTTGGATTGGTAGCGTAATAGTCTTAATCCCAACGACCTACATCGTAGTCAAGCAACTCAAAAAATACCTCCTTCTCCAAGGAAGCTAATCATCAAACAAGAAGAGGCCGGGCAAAAACTAGCCTCAAAATCAAACCACACCGTGATTTCTGTCTTGAAAACAATCAAGATGAAAGAATCACTGTGTGGTTTTTGA